>DASTTF010000129.1:0-9274 GCA_035760305.1 Nitrososphaera sp. | reverse complement strand
GGGTCAGCTTTAGCTCTACCTTCTGGTACTGGCGCTTTACCAGGTCGATTGAAACATACGCAAGGGCTTCGTCCATCGGCACGAGCGCATAGCCGAACCTTGCGATTTTCGCCCTGTCGCCGAGCGCCTTGTCTATCGTCTGCGCAAGCGCGATTGCGACGTCCTCTGCGAGGTGGTGCACGATGCCGTCGCTTGACTTGCCATCAAGAGTGATGTCTATCATGGCGTGCTTGCCGATCGCGGTGACGAGGTGATCAATGAACGAGAAGCCGGTTCTGACGCTTGTCTTGCCCGTGCCGTCGATGTTGACCTGCACGGTGACCGCGGTCTCTTTTGTGACCCTCTCAATCCTCGCCTTTCTTGCAGCAGCCAATGCGTGTTAAACTGCCAGTACCTTATTTATCGTGTTCGGTAACTGGTTGACGCTCTTTGCAATCGCCTCAACGCCCTCGTGTCTGAACTGCGCAACCGTCTTGGCCGGCTGCGGGCTGTTGCCGTAGATGCCCACGAACGCTATTTTCATGCCCGCCTCCTTCTCGGCGCGCCTTGCCATCAGCAGGTCTTCGGCAGAATCGCCGGCATAGACTGCGCTCCTTGCATTCATCACTTCCATCGCGCGCTTTATGGCATACGGGTTCGGCTTGGCGTATTCGCGCCTTTCGTCTTCCAGAAAAACGCAGGCATTCAGGTTAAAGTACTTCATCACCTGCCTGAGCGAATACTCTGCCGCGAGCCTGCTCCTGCCGGACACTATTGCCAGGTTGCCGCAAAACATTTCGTGCAGCTTTTTCATCGTCATGGCGCTCACCGAAATCCTGTCATTCTTTATCAGCGGCCTCCCGCCGGCCCAATATTTTGGCTCCATGTTGTTCTGCTTTCTAAACAGCTCGGGGCCGTAAAACATCTCGTCAAACACCCTTGCGAGCATGCTGTCCTTGACAGGCGCAGGATAGGCCAGCAGCTTTTTCCACTTCTCGATGCCATATCCTGAAAGGAACTTTTCCACAGAAAGATAACCGGATTCGTCGGCATTATCTGCAACCTTGGCAAGGAGCCTCCTTCCCTCTGCAACGCTCTTTGGGGCGCCGGCGAGCATCGCAAGCGTTATCGCATACGTCGTGTCAGTGTCGTTGTTAAAGCCGCCGCTCTGCCTGAATTTCAGGATGATCTGGTCGGTGACAAGGCCGCGGAAGGACCTGCCGGCGATCGACCTGAGCATGTGCTCCACGGTCTTTTTGATGGCAGCGTTGTAGGACTTGCGGATGTCGACCAGCACGCCGTCGATATCGAAAAGCGCGCAGTCGTACATTACAGCGACCCTTCTACGCACTGAAGGAACTTGTCGTTCATTTCCCGGGTGCCAATCGTGACCCTCATGCAGCCACTGTGGCCGGCGACGCTGCCCAGCATCTTGACAACTATACCGCTGCTCCTGAGAGCCGTAGAGATTGCCCGGTAGTTCCTGCCGGCTTCGATAAAGAGAAAGTTGGCGTCCGACGGAAAAGTCCTGATGCCGCCCAGCTCTGACAGCCGGGCAAACACCCTATCCCTTTCGCTCCTTATGGTCTTGATCGTCTGCCTTACGTGGTCCGCGCGCGCAAGGATGCCCGACGCGATTGCAAGCGAAAGCGTGCTTATGGGGTAGGGCGACTGGATCGTCGATCTGAACATGCGGACGAATTTTTCGCCCGCCACCATGTATCCGACCCTTGCGCCGGCGAGCCCGAACGCCTTTGAAAGCGTGCGGAGCACGATCACGTTGCCGCGCTTTGTCGCGTCGGCTGACAGCGAGTAGCCGGCGAAATCAACGTACGCTTCGTCAACCAGCACGAGCTTGCCTTCCAGCGAGTCGATAACATCGATCAGTGTTTCTCTGTCAATCTGGTTGCCTGTCGGGTTGTTTGGCGAGCAGAGGTAGACGAGGTCGGACTTTTTCGCGCTCTTTACAAATGCCTTTTTGTCAAGCGTAAAGTCGCGCAAGAGTGGCACCTGGTCGACCTTTATGCCGTGGAGCTCGCACCTGTTGATGAAGTACGAGAACGTGGGCACAAACACCGTCGCGCGCCTGCCGCCAAGCGTAGACAGGAGAAGCTCGATTACCTGGTCAGAGCCGCTGCCTGCCGCCACGCATTTTTCATTGACGCCGGCGTACTTTGAGAGCCGGGAATAGAGCTCTTCGAGCTGGTCGAGCGGGTACTCCCTAAGGTCGACCTGCCTTGCCGCTTCGGCCGCGACGCCCGCGACAAACTCTCTGTCAAGCGCGAAATTTTCGTTAGAGTCCAGCTTTATCGCGCCCTCTATTTTTTCCGGCTTTGTATAGTGGCCGAGCCTGGCGATCCTCTTGATGCTGCCGTCAAGGCTATTCTTCATTTGTCCTAGCCCTCACAGCTTCATAGTGGTTCAAGAGGCCCTCTGCCGACGCCATTTCCTTTACCGACCTGTCCACCTTTGCCAGCCCTGCCTTTGTTACCTTGACCTTGTTTACAAGCTTGATAAAGTCCAGCACCGACAATGATGCACGCGACTTGCCAAACCCGAGGGTCGGGAGCACATGATTCGAGCCAAGGGAATAGTCGCTTGCAGACGACGGCGCGTACCGCCCTATCAATACGAGCCCGGCCGAATCGATCTTTTTTGCCACGACGTCGGCGTTCCTGCACATTATCTCGAGGTGCTCCGGCGCGAATTCATTTACAAATTCGACACACGCGCCTTTGTTCTTGCAGACAGCTACAAAGCCATTGTCCTGCAGGCTTGATTTCACAATGTCAGAGCGCGTAACCTTTTCAGCCATCGACTGCGCCTGCGCCCGCACCTGCGACGCCAGCTTTTCAGATGCCGTCACCAGGCCGCAGATCGTGTCCGTGCTGTGCTCAGCCTGTGAGATCAGGTCAGCGGCGACAAGCCGTGGGTTCGCGGTTGCGTCAGCATAGATCAAAAGCTCTGTCGGGCCGGCCACCATGTCTGTTGAAACAGAGCCAGAAGCGATCAGTTTTGCAGCGGTGACAAACATGCCACCGGGGCCAACTATCTTGCTCACCGGCTTGATTGACTGGGTGCCGTATGCCAGCGCGGCTATTCCCTGCGCGCCGCCCGCCTTGTAGAACTCGTCGACTCCGCAAATGTCCGCTGCAACCAGCGTCAGCGGGTCGATGGTGCCGTCCTTTCTCGGAGGCGAAATCGCAACTATCCTCTTTACGCCGGCGACCTTGGCCGGCACCGCACACATTACCACCGTGCTTGGGTAGCGCGCTTTTCCGCCGGGGATGTAGCAGCCGACGCTTGCTACAGGCTTTATCATGCGATCTATTCTTACGCCACTGGATGACACTGAAATCCCCTTCAGCCTCTTCAGCACCGCAAGCTCACTCTTTGCCAGCCTTTCCTTCATCAGCCTGACTGCCTTTACCTGCTCTTTCGTGACTTGGCCGTAGGCTTGCTTTATTTCCTGCCTGCTCGCCAAGAGCGAGCCGGGCCGGGCGCCGTCAAATTTCGCAGTATAATCGAGGACGGCAGAGTCGCCGTGCTCTGCCACGCCCTTCATTATCGCCATCGCGTCTGCAAAAATTGACTCCGGCATCGCAGTTGCCCTGCGCAGCCGCGCGGCATCGGCTGCCGGCTCGGTCACGTTGATAATCTTCATCAGGAATATCCGTCCAAGTTTATCTCGTCAAGCGGCAGTATCTGCTTTGGCTCCAGTACCACCAGGCCCTGAGCCAGCTTTCTCATCTTGGGCACTACTCTGATAAACTCGTTCTTGTCGATTACCGTGTTGACGCCGTACCAGCCTTCCTCTGAAAGCGGGCTGACAGTCGGCCTCTTGAGGGCCGGCAGCTCCTTCAGCAATTTCTGAAGGTTCTCCTTCTTGACGTTGACAAATATGTGGAGCTTTTTCCTCGCGTCGACCACGCCCCTCAACAGCGCTATCATGTCGGCAATCTTTTCCCTCTTTTTCGGGTCCTTCAGCGACTTTTTGTTTGCCACGAGCACCGCGGTCGACTCGGCGACTGTGTCGATTATCTTGAGGTTGTTCTGCGCGAGCGTCGTGCCGGTCTCGGTAATGTCAAAAATCGCGTCGACGTCCTCTGGCGGCTTGGCCTCTGTCGCGCCAAACGAGAGGAATATCTCTACCTTCTTGTTCTCGCCTATCCTCATCCACGGCGTGATTATCATTGGGTCGGCGCTGCCGTACGCCTTTTTGTACGCGGCGCTTGCCTTGAAGTGGAGCGAGGTGGTGGTGAGGTATTCAGACGACACTCTCAGCGTCCTGCCTGTCTTTGCAAAGTCGGCAATCATCTCGTCTAGATTCTTGTAAGGGAAACTCGACGGGACTGCGATCACCTGCTTTACGCGCCCGATCTCGAGGTCAATCAAAACTTCTACGTCGGCCTTTGCCTCAAGTATCCAGTCCCTGCCGGTGATGCCCACGTCGTAGAAACCTTCCTGAACGTAGGTTGGGATTTCCTGCGGCCTCAAGATCTTTACTTCGATCTCGGGGTCGCCAAGTTTCACTCGATATGTGCGGCCCCGGCCGCTCACGTGCTGCCATGCCTGTTCCAGCAGCTTGAACGTGACTTCCTCAATGCTCCCCTTTGGGATTGCAAATTTCACCGTAGGCATTGGTAACTATCAGCAAGGCGTTTTACAGGATATATATTTACTTGTCAAATTTCCTGCCGTGCAGCCTCATGTGGCCCGCCTGGATGCCCTCGGCAGAGAGCGCCCTTATTGCAGCCAGGTTCTGCGCCAGGCCGGCGGCGGCCATCACCATCGCCAGCTCTTTTGCGCTCTTTGCTCCCAGAATCTGGAGCGCAAGCTTTGCAGTCGGGTGGGCGTTGACCACGCCGCCTATGATACCGACTGCCAGCGGCAGCTCTATTTCACCGGCAAGGTCACCTTCCCTTGTCCTGCGCCACCTTGTCAGCGACCGGTACGTGCCGTCCCTTGCCGCGTAGGCGTGCGCCCCCGCTTCTATCGCCCTGAAATCCTGCCCCGTGGCAAGCGCGACCGCGTCGATCCCGTTCATGACGCCCTTGTTGTGCGTCACTGCGCGGTAGACGTCGGAATGCGCCAGCGCGTACGCGTACAAAATCCGCCTTACGATTTCACCGCCGCCCAATTCTTCCTTGTCAAAGACGGCCTTGCACCGAACCATCCTCTTTGTCGCGTAATTGGACAGTATCTTGAGCACTACCTCGCCACCTGTTATTTCGGCAACCTGCGGGGCTATCGCTTCGCACATTGTGTTTATCGCGTTTGCACCCATCGCGTCCTTTGTGTCAACTATTAGTTCAACAATCAGCATGTTGCCCATCCTGTTCGGGCTCTTGTCGCGCAGCTGCCTGACCTGCAGGTTTGTTGCGACGACAGACCTGCTCCCTGCATTGGCGGTGGCGAGCAGCTGCTTCTTGCTCTTTATTATTTTCTGCATCGCGCCCTTGCCGGCGACGACAACCTGCACCTGCCCTATCATGAGAGAGTCGCCGGCCTCGGCGGCAAAGCCGCCCTTTGCCTTCGCTATCTTTGCCGCTTTGCTGGCTGCGGCAATCACCGACGGCTCCTCTATCGCCATCGGGACAAGGAGCTCCCTGCCGTTTATCACGAAATTTGTGGCTATGCCCATCGGCACCGACATTATGCCGATCGCGTTCTCTACCATCCTGTCCGCGTCTTCAAAAGCAAGTGGCCTGAGCATAGCTTCAACGTCGGCCACCCCGGCGGCCCTTTTCAGGTAGTCGAGGCGCTCGTCCCTGCTCATTTCGTAGAACTTCATACTGCCACCCTGCTATTCCCCGGTGATCCTTAAAATCTTGTCATCGCTCTGGTCGGCTATTGCCCTGCCGTCCCTGTTGCTCGTCAGGAGGTAGAGCGAGCCGTCGGGGGCTTCGACGACGTCCCGTATCCTGCCAAACCCCGTCAGGACGTTGGTTTCGGTTCCAGACTCCAGCTCGATCAGGCGCAGGTGCTGCGCCTTTAGAGTCGCAAGCAGTATGTCGTCCTGGTATCCCAGCCTGTCAGAGGCGGCAAACGCCATCCCCGCGGGGGCTATCGCAGGGCTGAAACACACAATCGGCTCTTCAAAGCGCTCGGCGTCGCACACTTCGATCGGCCAGCCATAGTTTGCGCCGGGCCTGATGAGGTTTATCTCGTCGTTGCCCTCCGCCCCGTGCTCGCTTGCGTAGAGATTGCCCGTAACAGGGTGCCACGCAAGGCCCTGGACATTGCGGTGGCCGTACGAATACACAGGCGAGCCTTCAAACGGGTTGTCTTCTGGTATCGTGCCGTCGGGGTTGAGCCGGAGGATCTTGCCGGCTAGCGACCCGCCGTTCTGCGCAAGCTCTTGCTGCCGCGCGTCGCCGGTCGCAATGTATAGCATGCCGTCGGGTCCGAACCTGATCCTGCCGCCGTCGTTCCTGTCGGCCGCCGGAATCCCGTCGATTACTACCTGCGATTCAATGATCTGGTTGTCCCTTTCCATGAGCATTACCACCTTGTTAAGGACGGCCGAGCCGTTTGAATACGTGTGGTAAATGTAGAGCAGGTGGTTCTCTGCGAAATCGGGGTGGAGCGCCAGCCCGAGGAGCCCTGACTCGCCATTCTGCTCGACGTTGATGAACGCAACCGGGTCCTGGAGCAGCGTGCCGTTTTCAATCACCCTTATCGTGCCCGGCCTTTCAGTGAAAAAGACCCTGCCGTCCTCTGCCACATCGATTGCCCAGGGCACCTCAAGGTTCTCTGCCAGCACATGCACGCCCGGGCTCGTGCCGTTGCCGCCGCTTCGCCCCGGCTCTGGTATCTGGAGCGTAGTCTGCGATGGAGTGAAAAAAAAGGTCGCCGCGGCTGCCGCGACTACGGCGGCCACTGCCGCCATAACCAGCCGCCGCTCCCTGTCCATGCTACTAGTCCGGAGAAAGAAACATTATAACCTATAGCTGCCGGCATGAGAGAAGATTTAAGATTATTAAGGCACGCACGCCCTATTAGGACATGCAAATATCTGAAATAATGGTGCCAGACGTTTTCACGCTCACTGCGGAGGACACGGTCGCAAAGGCGTTCAACCTTATGGCTGACAGGGCGGTAAACCAGGTGCCGGTTGTAGACGGCGGCAAGTACGTTGGCATGATATTTGCGAAGCAGCTCATCAACTCTACCGCGCAGCCTTCCTCTAAATTGAAAAGCTACATTGTCAACACGTCTGTTCTGGGACCGGACCACGACGTCGAAAAGGCGGCCCGGCTCGTGATTGGGAGCGGGAACCGCGCCCTGCCTGTAGTGGAGAAGGGCAGGCTCGCCGGCATCATAAGCGAGACCGACCTCGTGTCGACGGCAGACTTTGGGCATGCCATAGTCGACGAGGTCATGTCCGGCGCAATCGTGATCGAAGAGGACACGTCGCTTGCCGACGCGGTATCGAAAATGAGGAGATACAACATTTCCCGGCTACCGGTGATAAACACAAAGGGGATGCTTCGCGGGACGCTGAGCATACTCGACGTGGGCAGGATAATCGCCACGCCAAGGGAACGCACCAGCAAGTCCGCGGGAATTTCTGGCGGGACTGCTGCGATAAAGGACGTCAAGGTAAAGGACATCATGCGGAGGACCGTCTCTGTAGAGCGGGGGACCAAGCTCAACTTACTGGCGGACCATTTCAAGCGGAATGAAGAAGTCATCATTGTCGGCGACGGCAGGCCAATGGGCATAGTCACTCCAAAGGATGTGCTCGAACTGGTCCTTCCGAAAAAGAGCAGCGAGCCAATCATCCACATGGCGCACCTTGAAGACGGGCAGGACCGCGCGGAAATACAGGAGCAGCTGGCCCGCTTTTTGAAAAAGATCCAGGGCAAGCTCGGGGACGTGCGGTCGGTGGTGGTGTACGCGGACAAGCACAAGACCCGCAAGTATTCAATCCGGACAAGGCTCATCACGTCAAGGGGCGTGATAGACGCAAAGGCGGTGGGCTATGACCCGATCTCTGCGTCGAAGGAGCTGATCGCGAGGCTTGACAGGCGCATCAAGTCTGAGCACAGCCAGCGGGTAAAGTACAAGCAGCACCACGAGACTGCAAGAAGAATGTAAGGCGCGGATGAGGAGATTCGAACTCCTGATCGCCCGAAGGCGAATCGGCTCTCAAGGCCGACGCATTACTGTGTCCTCCCTTTTCAAAAGGAGAAGACCACTCTGCCACATCCGCGCTGACAGCTTTTCTTGGTTTCTTACTTTTATACGTTAACAGGCGCGACCGATTTTTATACTTGAGACGCGAATAAAATGGCATGAAAGGCGTGCAGAGATTAAAGTCGATTTCTGTGCTTGTGCCGCTGGAGAGGGTGCAGGCCAGCCTTTCTGAGATCGGGTTCCTGCTCGAAGACACCGTCACCATTGTTGCCGACGGCAAGTTCTGGAACAAGATGCTCTACGTCAGGGGCGCCGAAACGATAAGCGTCTCTGAGGAAATAGGCGACGCATACCCAAAGGACCCGATAATCACGATCTGCGGATCAAAGATGACGATCTCCAAAGTGGTCAAGGGCGTGGGCGGATAATGCCGCTGTACGAATGCAACGAGCACCAGTTCGTGGAGAACATCCGGCGTCTGCTAGAGTCGAAAGAGAGGTTCCTTGTCAACCGCAAGATAATCCTGCACGACGACGCAAAATACGGCCCGGCAACGATGCCCGACGAGGAGTTCAAGCGTTACGAAACACTGTGCGCAAGGAAATCCGTCAATTCCACGGTCTATGCCAAGGTGCCGTTTGTCGACAGCTTCCACGGCGGCAGGATGCACGACGAAGAGGACAACCTGCACGCGGGAAGCGCGCTGCTGTACCCAAGGATGTCGGTCCCCTACTACAGGGTGGAATACTCTGTGAACGTCTGGGGCGGGACATACTTTTTCGCGTTTGACGCGCTATTTGACCCGGAGATAGTGATTGAGAAGCGGACGGGCAGGAGGCTGGGCAAGTCAGGCACACTCGTGCACGTGCTTCGCTACAACCCGCCTGAAGAGCGCGTGCTTGCGATCAACCTGCCAAAGGAAGTGATGGTCTTTGACGTCAAGCACATGGTGCGGGTAATCGACCACACTTCAAACTTTTAGCATCCACTCGAAAAAGGGCTGGACCGAGCTCTTGAACTGCAACGCCTGCCTGTCCTTCACGTTAAAGCCGAGCAGGAGCATCCTCCCTTCAAGTCTGTTTTTCAGCGCGGGCGGCGCCTGATCTGCCCTGAAGGGCTGGAAGAGCTCGAAAAAGAACCCCTGCTGGTGGTA
>DASTTF010000128.1:0-7541 GCA_035760305.1 Nitrososphaera sp. | reverse complement strand
CCCTCCTTGCCTTCGTACATGTAGGCGTCCTGTGGCTGGGCGCCGGGGCCGACGAGCTCGACCGCCTTCTGCTTTACCGTCTCCCTGGGCACCGGGAACGTCTTTCTGAACTTGTCGACCACGATTCCGACGTTTTCAGTGCCGTACGAGCCGATGTCAGAGATCTTGGCCGGCGCCGGAAAGTGCAGCTGCAGGTTGACGCCGTGGCGGGAGCCGACGAAAAGCGCGAGCTCGCTCACCTTCTGGTACGCCACGTTGGGGCTCCTCTTCAGCGCCGCGGCGAGCGCCTCGCGGTTGCTCTCGATGTTGTGCCGCAGGTCGTCCATGATGCTGGAAAAAGCCGGCAACGCCATTTTTTGCAGCCTACCATTAATTAGCCTTCTTTCCTTGCCTGGCAAACCCTAAGATTTCACCTGCCGACTGGCCTAGAACACTGACCATCTAGCAATCTTCCCGGACTGATAAATAATTCATCTTCGCTTTTGTTCCGTGGCAATATCTGCCATCCTGCTTGCTCTGGTTCTATGCTCTGGGCTGGCTGTAGGCCTCTTTGCCGCTCCTGCTCATGCTCAGGTGATTGATCTGCCGCCGCTCTTTCCCCCGTCCAACAGGACATCAGGAAATGGAACAGAACCTGGCGGCAATAACCAGACGGCGCCTGTTCCTGATGGTAATTTTACTTCTCCCCCTGCAGAGCCGCCAGCCGGAAACGATTCGTCAGATCAACCCGGAGCGCCTGACCCCCAGCCAATCCGCAACACCAGTCCCTGCCTGGATTACGATGAAGAGACCCGCATGGTCGAAATCCTCTGCGACGCGGACATTTACGAGCTGTTCTCGGGGCTGCGCCACGACTCTATCACACAACAGCTTGGCTCGGGGCAGATTCTGATCAATGCAAACATTACCGTGAATGAAGACGCAACGTTCAGCATCAATCCCGACGGGGGTATCAATTACGTCAAGATAGCCGGCAACAGCGGAATAACCGTCCATGGGGCAATACATATCGATGCCGTCAAAATCACCTCATGGGATCCTGCGAATAATGCCGTGGTGGAGCAGGACGCTACGGGCTCTGTCCCAAGGGGATACCTGTTTCTGAGCGGAAGCCAGGGAAGCCACATTTTCAACTCCGAGCTTGGGTACATGGGGCACAACGCGACAGGGTACAGGGGCGTCGATCTTTTGGCCGGCTCGCATGACTTTACGGTTGCAAACAGCAGCTTCCATGACATGTGGTACGCCTTTTATTCAAACGGCGCATACAACGTTACCATAGACTCGTCTGAATATCGTGACAACGACCTGTACGCGATCGATCCGCACACCGGGACGCACAACGTGACAATCAGCAACAATACGCTGCACGGCAACCCTGTGGGTCTGGTCTGCTCCCTCGACTGCTACGACATAATATTTGAGGGTAACACGATATACAACAACTCTGGACCCGGCATATTCTTTTCAAGAAACACTCACGACTCTGTGGCGCGGTACAACACCATTTACGACCAGCCAGTCGGAATCGCCTTCTCTGAATCCCGCGACAACGAAGCCTACGGCAACAGCATAACGTCGACAGGGAGGGGCGTATTCTTTACCAATCCGGAAAACCGCGATGATGGAAACACGACAAACAACCGCGTATACAACAACACGATAAGCAATTCTGCAGTCGGAATAGCGGCATTCCGCACGGCAGACAATATCGCCACCAGCAACAACTTCCATAACATCACAATGTCACACTATCGCCTCAACGCCAGCTCTGCGCTGACAATAGACAGCCAGACATTTGAAAACGCGACGATAGAAGGGCAGGACGGGGAAAACGTTGTAAACATTGCAAACTCTGGCATCATTCAGGTAGATGGAGACATGTACGATGCGTCTTTGCAGCACACAGTTATGCTTTCAAACCAGACAATAACGGTCAGTTCAACTCCCATGGGCAGTTTGCGTACTGCCGCTCCTTCCAACCCCGATTCAAATCCACTCTACCTGAGACCATAATTATTATAGCGCCAAGTAGAACTCTACACGGTTGAACAAGTCTGAACAGCTCTTTGGCAGGGCCAAGAAGGTTTTGCCCGGCGGGGTCAACAGCCCGGTGCGCTTTTACGATCCATACCCATTCTTTGCCACGTCTGCGAAGGGAAGCAAGCTCACGACGGCCGACCACAAGACATACCTTGACTACTGCATGGGCTATGGCGCGATGGTCCTGGGGCACGGCTATCCCTCGGTGATCGAGGCCGTCAGGTCGCAGCTCGATAACGGCACGCTCTTTTGCGTGCCGACGGACCGTGAAGTAAAGCTTGCAGAAATGATCTGCAAGGCCGTCCCGTGCGCCGAAATGGCGCGGCTTGTCAACACCGGCTCGGAGGCCACGATGCACGCGATCAGGCTCGCCCGCGCGCACACAAAGAAAAAGGGCGTGATAAAATTCGAGGGCGGGTACCACGGCGCGCACGACTATGTCCTTGCAAAGGCAGGATCGGGCGCGGCAAGCATGCCGGCGTCGGAGGGAGTGCTCGAAGAGGCGTCGTCGCACACACAAGTAGTGCCTTACAACGACTCTGGTGCTCTAGAGCGCGCGATAGAAAAGAACCGCGGCACGGCCTGCGTGATAATGGAGCCGGTGCTCGCAAACATCGGGCTCGTGCTGCCGGAAAAGGGCTACCTCAACGAGGTGAAAAAGGTAACAGAGCAGAACGACGTGGTTTTGATATTTGACGAAGTGGTGACAGGCTTTCGGCTCGGGCTCGGCGGCGCCGGCGGGTTCTTTGGAATAAAGCCTGATCTCGCGACGTTCGCAAAGGCGCTTGGCAACGGCCTGCCGATAGCCGCGATCGCCGGCAGGAAGGAGATAATGGGCAGGCTCGCGCCCGCGGGCCCTGTCTACCAGGCCAGCACGTTCGCCGGCAACCCCGTGTCCGTGGCGGCGGCCATCGCGACTCTGGAGACCCTGATCGAAGCCAAGAACACGCTGTATCCAAAGATCGCAAGGACGTGCGACAGCATAGTCGACGGCATAACGGACGTCGTGTCCGGCGCCCGGCTCGACTGCACGGTGAACTCGATCGGGTCGATGTTCCAGCTCTTCTTCACGGATGAAAAGGTAAAGGACGAGGCGGGCGCCAGAAAGGCGGACGCGGCGTCATTCCGCAGGCTCTTCGACGAGCTGCTAAAGCGCGACGTGTTCATCCCGCCTTCGCAGTTCGAGACCTGCTTTGTTTCGTACGCGCACAGCGAAGACGACGCGGACAGGACGGTAGAGGCATACGGCGAGGCGCTCCGCAGGATAAAGAAATGAAGGCGATACGGGTCGGGACCAGGGGCAGCAGGCTCGCAATAGCGCAGACAGAGATAGCACTGGCGGCGCTCCGCAGGGCCCACCCCGGCTCGCGCTTTGAAGTGGTGACGATAAGCACTAGGGGGGACGTGGACAGGCGGCCGCTCTTCACGATGGACGAAAAGGGGATCTTTGAAAAGGAGGTGAACGAGGCGGTCAAAAAGGGCGAGGTCGACTTTGCGGTCCACAGCCTGAAGGACGTGCCGTCAGACCTGTCAGGCGAACTGGTGGTCGCGTGCATACCAAAGAGGGCGAGCCCGAACGACGTGCTCGTAAACGACAGGGGCCAAAAGCTGAAAGAGCTCGCGCCCGGCTCGACTGTCGGCACGAGCAGCCTCCGGCGCGCCGTGCAACTGGCAAAGTCCCGGCCCGACCTCCGCGTAAGGCCGATAAGGGGCAACGTCGAGACCAGGGTGAAAAAGGTGATCAGCGGCGAGTACGACGCGGTGGTGCTGGCAGAGGCCGGCCTGACGCGTATAGGCATGAAGGACGTGATAGTCGAGCGCTTTGGCGTCAGGGACTTTGTCCCGGCGCCGGGGCAGGGCGCGATAGCGATCGTGTGCAGGCATGATGACAAAAAGCTGATCAGCATGCTAAAGGCGATAGAGGACCCGCGCTCGCGCGCCGAAGTGCTCGCAGAGCGGGCGCTGATAAAAAAGGTCGAGGGCGGCTGCAGGTTCCCGCTCGGGGCGGTGGCAGTCACAAGCGATACTAGGATCACGCTCTACGCGAGCGTGTTTTCCGCGGACGGCAGCAGGAACATCAAGGTAAAGCAGGTGGGCAAGGCAAGCGAGCCGGAAAAGCTGGGTAACAAGGTCGCGGACATGCTGGTCAAGCAGGGCGCGATGGAGATGGCAGAGGGATGGCGTAGGGCGGTGGAAGAGTGGAACAGCAAGCTATGAAAAAGGGCAAGGTGTTCATCTGCGGCGCCGGCCCGGGCGACCCAAAGCTCATAACGCTCAGGGCGATGGAGCTTTTGAAGACGTGCGACGTCATCCTGTACGACCGGCTGGTGGGCAAGGAGATAGTTGACCAGATGCCGGAAGGCGCCGAAAAGGTGTACGTCGGCAGGACGGTCGGCGACCCGACGACCCACCAGGACAGGACAAACGAGCTGATGGCGGGATACGCGAAAAAAGGCAAGCGGGTCCTGCGGCTAAAGGGCGGCGACCCGTTCATCTTTGGGCGAGGAGCCGAGGAGGCCGAGTACCTCATCGAGCGCGGGATAGCGTTTGAGATAGTGCCGGGCGTCACGTCGGCGATAGCGTCGCCGGCCTACGCCGGCATCCCGCTGACCCACCGCAGGCATTCGTCGTCGGTTGCAATAGTCACGGGGCACGAGGGCGCGGAAAAGGACGAGCTGGCGGTAAGGTGGGACAGGCTGGCCGGCGCGGTCGACACAATAGTGGTCATGATGGGGATCGGCCAGCTGGACCAGATTTCCCGCGATCTGGTAAAGGCCGGAATGAAAAAGGGCACCCGGGTTGCGATCGTCGCAAGCGGCACCACCGACAAGCAGAGAATCGTCCGGGGCACGCTTGCCACCATTGCCGGCGTTGCGAAAAAAGCAGACGTCAGGCCGCCGGCGGTCATTGTGATAGGCAGGGTCGCCGGCCTTGACAACCTGGAATGGTTCAGGTGACCGCGATGCCGGGGCTGAAAGACAAGGTCATCGCAATCACCCGGGGCGAGCGCGACGCAGCGGAATTTTCGCAGCTGGTGAGCGAGGAGGGGGGCAGGGCGATAGCACTCCCGACCATAGAGGTCGTGCCCAAGGGGCCGGATGCCGCAAAAGATTTCCTGGCAAGGCTGGAAAAGAAAAAGCACGACTATTGCGCGTTCATGAGCCCGCAGGCGGTCAAGATCCTGTTCGACTATGCCGGGAGGGAGGCGGCGCTCGCGCTAAAGTCGACTACCGTGATCGCAGTCGGGCCAAAGACAAAGGAGAGCCTTGTCGAGCACGGCGTGAACGTCAGGCTCATGCCTGCCAAGTTTTCCTCGGCCGGCCTGGTCGAGCTGCTATCGGCATTGAAGGCAAAGGGGGAAAAGATAATCATCCCGCGCAGCGGGGCGGCTAACGAGTTTGCCACAAAAGCCCTTGAAGACCTCGGAATGCAGGTCGACGAAGTCCTGCTCTACACGGTGCGCACGGCGCCGGTGACGTTTGCCTGGAGCGAATTCTCGGAGCTGCTATTGCAGAAAAAGGTGGACGCGGTCATTTTCACGAGCGCGTCAAGCGTCGGCTCGTTCTTTGAGATAATGGGCAAGCTGTCAGGAGTTGATTTGCAGCTCGACACCCTTGCAAAGGTGGTGTCGATAGGCCCCTTTACCAGCAAGGAGCTGAAGGGCAGGATGATCAAGTACTTTGAAGCAGAAGAGCACACGGTCAGGGGAGCGCTAGAGCTCGCAAGGAAAATCGTATAACTCTTTTTAGTCTTTGTGAACCATATGGGGCATGACAGAAACTGCAAAGCAGGGCGCCCTGCTCGAAGACTCTACGTTCAACGTGATAAGCCAGCTTGAAAAGAAGGCTGATTTCCTGTACACATCGGTTGAAAAATACGTGCGCGACGCTGAAAAGGACAACAAGCCCGAGCTGATAAAAATGTGGAACGCGATAAAAGAGGACGAGCAGAACCACCTGAAGATGCTGCGGGAAGAGCTCGTAAGGGAAGTAAAAGAAAATAAGTTAAAGTAGGAAGGCACCGGGCTTTGCCGCGCGCCGGGTCTCTATTGCCAGCATGTCAGACATCCTCTCTGCCGCGGCAAGGTATTCCACTCCTTTTGGAGTGGTGCGGAACTGCCTGAGCGAGGCTGCTTCAATGTCCTGCTCCAGCAAGCCAGAGCTCATCAGCGCCTGCGTGTACTCCTTGGCTTGGCTGTGGGTCAGGTATGCATGGAACATTATCTTGGTAATGCCTGCTCCGCCTTGCGCGCTATACAGGACGTCCCTCATGATTTCGTCTTTTTGTCGATTGCGCATCCCAATCTCCTAGTTCATATAGCAATGGCTGACTGCATATAAGATTACCGCCTTGGTCTTATAGAAGAATATTACATCCGCAATATCCATAATCCTAGAATATTGCTCGCGCGCGGTAAAGTACGCGGCTGTGCCGATATGGCCGGTTGCAAAAGTACCGCCACCCGGAGCTTGACGACGCTTCAGTCGACGGCCTCATCAGGTATTTCCAGCTCGACAGCTATGCAGAGCTGATGAAATTCTTAAAGCTGGAAGAGTCTGACGGCTAGGGCTTCATGACATCGGCTATCGACTTGACCCTTATTTTAAAACACGACGCGCACGCCAAGAGCCTGTTGAATTCTAGCAGCGGCCCTGGCGCCCTGCAAATTTCGCATGCCTCTCCCACCGACATTATGGCGGATCCATGTTAGTTAACTGCTGGCGTGTAGTTTTTGCACACACATCACCGTGCTCTAGAAACTCCATCCAGCTTTATGATCTGGCCGCGCAGCCAGACGATGTAGGTCCTCCGCGTCTTTCTGATCTCTATTGCCTGCCTGCATAATTCCTTGACTGTGTCCCTGTTCTTTTTCCAGTCGCACCTTGAATTTTTCATCAGGTAGTACGGCCGCTGGTCAAGGAGCTCTGCCGGCAGCCTGTCGACCGCCCAGATGTCGCAGGCGACCTCGCCGTGGGGTACGCCCGAACCGTTCCCCTGGACGAGGTGTATAAGCTCGTGCGCTATGGTGTAGCTAGAGACGTTTGGCCGCAGCCGGAAAACAGGAGGCAAAGTCCAGCTGGCGGCCGTGCCCTCGACCGCACCGCGCTTTTTCAGCAGGCCGCAGGCTATTGTCTTTTCCTGCAGCTCGGGGAACAGACTATAGACCTGCATTATCCGCGTCTTGAACTCGGAGCTGAAAGCCTGCCGCGCCGGCCTGCTGAACTCTATCGGCACCTTGCAATACAGTTTGGCTGCCCGTTAACAACCTTTATGCCCGCTTTTTTTGAGCGCGTACATCATTTTTGCCGGGAACTCCATCAGCTCTACGCCGATTGGCGAGGGCAGGATGACCACGTGACCGAGCATGTAGCTCATGGTGGCTTCGCCGACAAGTATCGAGAAGGCCGGAAGGGCCTTGACGCCTATCTTTACAATGAAGGAGCAGACAAAGTTTTCAACAGTGCCTGCTTGCATTGACTAATACAAAATCATAAAGT
>DASTTF010000127.1:0-8408 GCA_035760305.1 Nitrososphaera sp. | reverse complement strand
ACGCTGGCCGAAGGCTCGCGCCCTAGCTGCGAAGCGACCAAGGGTGAAGCCGCCAGTGAGTAAAAGAACGGGTTGAGTTCGCTGTCAGTGTCGTACACGCCGGCGGCCTTTGCGAGCAGCGCGGCGTCCCGCGATCTGTATTGTTTTGAAAACGCTCTGTTTGCAGTCGCGAACGGCTTCATCACGCCAACATTGATTCTCTGTCTTCTTAGAGCCCACGCAAGCCCGGCGGCTACCGCAGTCTTGCCGACCCCTGTGCTCGTCCCCGTGACAAAGAGCCCGCGCATGGAAATATTATTAGAGCCATAGAGTTCACCTGCATTTAACTGATATGAGCCTGAGAAGCGCCGACAAAGAGTTCGTCTGGCATCCCTACACCCAGATGGGCGACTGGGAGAAATGGAACAACCGGGTGATAGTAAAAGGTGAGGGGTTCTACCTGGTCGACAGTGAGGGCAGGAAATACCTCGACGGCATCGCAAGCATGTGGTGCAACGTGTGGGGCCACGGCCAGAACAAAGTCGTCGAAGCGATGGTGGAGCAGCTAAAGAACCTGCAGCATTCCACCCTCTTTGGTTTCGCCAGTGGCCCGTCCGCGCGGCTGGCGGAACGCCTCGCAGGGTTGGCAAAGGGCATGGACCGGGTGTTCTACACCGACAACGGTTCCACTGCGATTGAGGCCGCCATGAAGATGGCGCTGCAGTACTGGCGCAACAAAGGCAGGGACGCAAAAAAGGAATTTGTCTCGCTGGAGCGCGGGTACCACGGCGACACTATCGGCGCCATGTCGGTAGGATACATCGAGAACTTTTTTGGCGCCTACAAGCCCCTTTTGGCCAAAGTACATCAAGTGCCGAGCCCACTTCTCTACGGCAGCAGGTTTGAGAACGAAGGCGACCTTGTAGAGCAGTGTCTCGACAAAACAGAAAAGCTCCTCAAAAAGCGCGGAGACAGGTGCTCCGCGCTCGTCATGGAAAGCGGCTCCCAGATCGCCGGAGGCGTCGTCATTTATCCGGCCGGCTACCAGAGAAAGATTGCAAAAATGTGCAGAGATCACGACGTGTTGCTGGTGCTGGACGAAATCGCGACAGGGTTTGGCCGGCTCGGCAACATGGTCGAGTACCTCGCCCAGAGGTCGCAGCCAGACATTGTCTGCTTTGGAAAGGCGCTGACTGGAGGATATTTCCCCCTTGCAGTCACGATGACCACCGATCGCATCTTCAATGCGTTCCTCGGGAAATATTCCGACAACAAGCAGCTTTACCATGGTCATACCTTTACGGGCCACCCGGTCGGCTGCGCGGCTGCTCTGGCAAATATCGAGCTTTACGAAAAACGCAGCCTGATGCAACAGATCAACGCAAACGCCAGATACATCGCGTCAAGGTTGCACGAATTTGCAAAATCGCCGGTAGTGGCAGACATCAGACACAAGGGCCTGCTGGCGGGGATCGAGTTGTCAAGAAACGACAGGCCAATTGTCAAGCTGAAAAACAAAGAGAGGATAAACTATTTCATTGTGCAAGAGTCGCTAAAGATGGGCGTGCACCTGCGGCCCCTCGGCAACATCATGATGGTGATCCCTCCGCTTGCAATTGGGAAAAGAGACCTTGAGAAGGTGCTTGATGTTCAGCTAGAGTTATTGAGAAAGGTAGAAAAACTATCTTAGTTGTTTCAATTCTTTGTATAATGTAACCTTTGAGACGCCAAGACTTTTTGCTATTTTTGCCTTTGAGTTGTTCCCTGCAAGCAAAGTGATGAGCTGGTTCTTGTCTATTACTTTTTGAGGCCGGCCTATGTCTTTGCCTGACATCTTGGCTCTCGCCATGCCATCTTTTGTCCTCTGCACAAGCATATCGCGCTCTCTTTCTGCGACCCACGTGAGGATGCCAATCATCAGTTTCCTGACACTGGGCTCTGTTGTCTGCAAGAATGATTCTCTCGGAGAGCAAGAGACAAGTGGAGCATATTGCTCTATCACTTTGATTGCATCGAGGGTGTCCCAGAAGGTCCTGCCAACCCGCGATAGTTCATAGACAAGAACAGCGTCGACTCCTGCCGTTTTGACAAGCTCGAGCATATCTTGGAATCCGCGTCGCTGCGTTGCCGGAACCTTGCCGCTGACGGCAGAATCTTCAAAAAAATCAAGGATCTGGTAATTGTTGGCCTGCGCCCATTTTTCAAGAGCCAGCTTTTGGTTCTGCACGGTCTGCTCTTCCGTACTTACCCGGAGATATGCAAACGCGTATTTCATAGACTTGTCTGCCCAGCATGATTTAACTGTAGCCTTGTCAAAAAAATTGTTCAAAAAGGGCAACGTCATTAAATGAACATTTAGCATGCGAACAGTCCAGCAACGGGTCCCTTGTTGAACAGTTTGCAGCAAGCAACAAAATGACGATTTCCGCCATTTTTGCTGGCAAAACGATCTAGCAGCATTTTGGCTTATTTGCATGCAAAACATGCACTCCGGTCGATGTTTTTTGGCCAGCTGATGGTAGATGGTTTTATACACGATTTCTATATGATGTTTCTAAATTCGAATTTTGAAATATGATGCTCGGAATGGCAGTTGTGAACCAAAGTTTTAATTACCAGTTTACAACTCGACTGACCTGATGGCCGATTCATCATTTGTCAGCGCTTGCATGCATAAAGTCCTTGCAGGCGGCTCGATCACCTTTGAAGAGGCCGAGCGGCTGCTTGCGACTGACGACGTCATGGCGCTTGCCGACTGCGCCAACACCATAACCCGCACATTTAACGGCGATACGGTGGATGTCGAAGCCCTGATAAATGCAAAATCAGGCAGGTGCCCGGAAGACTGCTCGTTTTGCGCACAGTCATCGTTCTACGACACGGGCATTACAAAGTTCTCATTATTGCCAAAGGAAGTACTTGTTGAAAACGCAAAAAAGGCTAAAGATGCAGGGGCCACAAGTTTCTGCCTTGTATGCGCTTACCGTGACCCGCCAGAAAAGGACTTCCAGCAGATCTGCGAAACCATCACAGAGATCAGGTCCAAGGTGGACATGGAGGTCAACGTCTCTCTTGGCTTTATGACGCCGGCAAGGGCGCGCAAACTGAGGGAGCTCGGGGTAAAGCGCTACAACCACAACCTGGAAGCTGCAGAGAGTTACTTTTCCAAGATATGCAAGACTCACGACTTTGCCGACAGGGTCAACACCGCGAAAATCGTCAAGCAAGCCGGCCTCGAGCTTTGCTCAGGCGGCATAATAGGGATGGGCGAGAGCAAGAAAGAGAGGCTCGAGCTGGCGTTTTCACTTGCGTCGCTCCACCCTGACGAGGTCCCGATCAACATCCTCATCGGCAGGGAGGGAACTCCGATGGGAGGCTTCCAGCCCATCGACCCGCTTGAGGCGATCAAGACGATTGCGGTGTGGCGCTTTATTATGCCAAAGACGATTCTCAAGATTGCCGGCGGCCGCGAAGTGCACCTCAAGGATAAGGAGCGGCTGGCCCTCAAGGCTGGGGCAAACGGCATAATCACCGGCGGATACCTCACAACCGGCGGGAACGCGCCAAACAAGGACATTGCGATGATAAAAGAGATTGGCCTCAAAGCATAAGGCAGCCTTTATAGACGACCGGCTTGATTTTCTTGAAAAGAACGACCTTTACCGCCGCCTGAGAACGGTGGTTGTCAGGGGTCCGACGGCACTAGTCGACGGCAAAGAGGTCATCCACTTCTGCTCAAACGACTACCTCGGGCTGTCGCAAAACGAGCAGGTTATCAAGAAAACAGTGCAGGCGCTTCGGGAAGTGTCGCAGTGTAGTTCCAGGCTGATCGCCGGCAACCACCCAAAAATCATGGAACTGGAAGGCCTGCTTGCGAGCCATCGCAGAACAGAATCTGCGCTTGTCTATCCAACGGGCTATGGCGCGAACCTGGGCGCACTCACGGCGATTGCAGACAAGAATTCCACGATATTCAGCGACGAGCTGAACCACGCAAGCATCATTGACGCGTGTAGGCTGAGCGGCGCCACCGTCATGGTATTCCGGCACAATGACGCAGATCACTTGCACGAATTGATGCACAATGCAAAGGGCAGAAAGGTGGTTATAACAGAAGGCATATTTAGCATGGACGGCGACACTGCAAAACTGCCAGAAATATGTGCCATCGCAAAGGATCACGACGCGATAACGATCGTCGATGACGCACACGGCGACTTTATCTTTGGGCCGGGCTTTTCAGGCGCTCCAGCCAAACTTGGAGCAGAAGTAGACATACACGTCAGCAGCATGAGCAAGGGTCTCGGCTGCTTTGGAGGCTATGTTGCTGCGACAGAGCCTATAAGAGAACTGCTGATAAATACATCAAGGCAGTTCATCTACACCTCGGCGTTACCGAGTCACCTCTGTTCAGCCGCTATAGCCGCCATCCCTCTGGCGAAAAAAGGCGGCCTGCAAAAAAGGCTTTACAAGAATATCAGCTATTTTGCAAATGCGATGAAAAGGCTCGGGTTCGTGCTTGGAAACTCATCAAGCCAGATAATCCCTGTTGTGATAGGCCCGGAGAAGCTGGCTGTAGAATTTTCAAAAGAGCTGCTAAAGGCAGGCGTTTTTGCCCAGGCGATAAGGTACCCTACCGTCAGGAAAGGCTCTGCGCGCCTCAGGGTTTCGCTTACCGCAATGCACGGCGAAAAACATATGGACGCCGCGATCGGCGCGTTTGAAAAAGCGGGCGAAAAAATGGGCGTCGTCTAGTGATATTTCTAAACTCGAGTTTAGAAACAAAGTTAATTAACATGCGTTTTGCACTACAGGCGTGCCTGCAAGGGAATTCGCGTTCAAGCTAAAGCTTTCAGACGAGCAGAGCAGTGAACTGGCGATGTACCTTAACTCGCTTTCGCCTTCCGACCTGCTCTTTGGCCTGCGCTTTGCGTACAACCGCCGCGCGGCCGCAAGCGGCGGGTACCTGATGCCGGGGCGCAAGAGCATGGTGAAAAGGGAGACGCATCTGCTGAGCCAAGACCAGGCAAAGTGGCGCCTCAACAACTGGAAGGTCATGATCAAGACGTACAGGGAAAAGGGATACAGCTACCCGACGATATCAAGGATAAAAAAGCAGGTTCAGAAAATAGCAGGTCAAAAATAAAGAAGAGAAGTACAGGCTAGTAGCCTGACGCTTCCAGGTTCTTTGCGGGCGTGCTTGACGTTGTCGACGGCAGGTCCGGGAACTTGTTCTTCATGTTCATTTCTACTACGGCGCTTGCTTCCTCCATTATCCGCGCAGTGTCTTCGTTGAACCCTCCGACCGTTCCAATTTCGTTGTTCGGTATCTGCCCTGAATCCGTAATGATGTTGCCAAGCAGTTCCGATATCTGCCCAAATGACTGGTCTGCTTCCGGCATCATTCCTGACAGCCCGCCCTGCAGTCCCTTTATCACCGACATTGCGGGGCTCAGCGTCACAACCACGTCTCCAAGTTCTGTTATCGTGTTCAACCTTAGCTGTATCTGTTCCAGCGCCAGTTTTGCAGATGTCACCATCTTGTTCATTTTCCGGATCTGTGACAGTTCTCCAGACAGCACTTTTGCGTGCGAAGCGTCGTGGCTTTGCATCGCAAGCACTACTCGCTTGAAAATCACTTGATCTTTTTCCTGCATCCTTGACGATATTGAATCCAGTTTCGCGATTTGCATTTGCAGCTTTTTCTGTGCTTCTTCTATCCTTGGCTTCAGCGGCGCCTGTGGCTTGATGCCCTCGAGCAGCCTGTGACCAACGCTTTCCCCTTGTGGCTTTACCCACTTGCTATCAAACGGCATACTATTACCTAGCCATCATGGTGCCAAAGAACTAAAAGTCGCGTTGTACTGCAGCTGCCTGTAACCGCGGTAACACCGGTCCGCGGTTACACATTCCAAAACAATCTCACAATGTCAAAGGTTCTGTCCCTGTAGACAAGTTTTTTAAAGGCTGCAAACGGCATTACCCTGTATAAGATGATAAAGGAGAAGATAAAGGTCAACAATCGCAATTACAGCGTGACCATCAATGAGCAGACCCAGATGTACGCGATGCGATTGCGCAGGCTTTATCAGCAGAGCTACAGCGACATGGACAGCTTTGACGAAGTGAGCTCTGAAATCTCCAGCACGGTGAGCAACCTGCTAAAACACGCCGTTTCTCCAGAAGTAAAGGAAGACGACATGGACGGCGTCATACAGCAGCTCTTAAAGATGTACGAAAAGGCCGCCAAAAAGTAGGATTTTGTCATCTAGAAAACATCTAAATAACAATCGCAAGCGTTTCTCGGTATGGACGCCCACGCCATCAAAAAGTGCATCAACCCTTCGTGTGGTTTAACCTATGAAATTAACAACGACATTTACAGGTGCTCCTGCGGCTCGCTCCTTGACATAAAGTACAGCAAAAAACCAGGCCGCGACCTTGTCGAAACGTTCTACCAGCGGCGCAACCATGGGGGAAACATCTACAACGAAAGCGGTGTGTGGCGCTTCCGCGACCTTATCAATTTCGCCGGCATCGACACTGAAAATTTTGAAGAGTGCGCGCGTGTGCTTGTGTCCCTTGACGGCTCCGAGGGCCGCCTCTCAAAGCCCTACAACATGAGCAAGGCCGCGGACTATGCGGAAATGGACCACGGCTCGTTCCTGCTCCAACCCGAAGGATACAACCCCTCCGGCTCGTTCAAGGACAATGGCATGTCGACTGCGGTGACGCACGCAAAGATGCTCGGCGTGAAAAGGATAATCTGCGCGTCCACCGGCAACACTTCAGCTTCTGCCGCAATGTACGCCGCCAACGAAAGCATGGACTGTGACGTCTACATCCCAAAAGGCGAAATCGCGCCAGGCAAGCTCGGTCAGGCATTTCAGTTTGGCGCGCAGGTGATCCAGGTGCAGGGCAACTTTGACGACGCGCTTGCGACATCGCTCAAAAACGCCAAGGAAACCGGTGGCTATACTGTTAATTCTGTAAACCCGTTCCGCCTAGAAGGTCAGAAGACCATCGTTTACAGGGTCCTCGAGCATCTCAACTGGAACCCGCCTGACTGGATAGTGTATCCGGGCGGCGCGCTGGGTAACACTTCAAGCTGCGGTAAATGTTTGATAGAGCTGTACGAATGGGGCTGGATCAAAAAGATTCCGCGCATGGCAATAGTGAACGCAGAAGGGGCAAACACCTTCTATGAGCTTTACAACGGGGTGTTTGAAGATAAACAACTCCGCTGGAACAGCGGCAGGCCTGACATAGCAATGGTGGATCGCTACTACGCACACATGGACAAAAAAGGAGTCAGGCCAAAGACACACGCGACAGCAATCCAAATTGGCAGGCCCGCCAACATCGCCAAGGCCCTGCGCGCGCTAGATTTCACCAAAGGAGTCGTCATGCAGGTAAGCGACAAGGAAATGAGCGACGGCATGTCGATAGTCGGCTTAAACGGCTTTGACTGCGAAATGGCGTCCGGGGCCGTCCCGGCCGGCGTGAGAAAGCTCCGCAAGGAAGGCCTGATCAAGCGCGATGACGTGGTGGTTGGCATACTTACCGGAAGGCAGAAGGATCCGGGGCTTGCGGTGGAATACCATACGAATCCAAACAACATGTTTGCAAGACCACCAACAAACCACTGAATTTTTTCGCAACCATTGCAACACCAGATATGACTATGCTACCATACAGTATCTGCTATAATATTTATTTAGTATCGTAATGATATTAATCATATTATGACTATTATTATGATAGCAATATGCCAATTGTAGTTTTTTGGACTGCATTTTTTAGTTGCCTGCCAAAAGCCATCGTTTTTGCGCCCGGTCAAGCACAAGGATGCGGATAAAAGTGGTTAAAACTGCCTGCAGGATTGAGCGGAAGACCTATCGGGATGCCTTTTTCAGGGCTGACAGCATGGCGCTAGCCTTGTGTTCTGTTTCAGCCCATTCCCGCTCGGGGTTAGAGTCCATGACTATGCCTGCCCCTGACTCGATGTAACCGTTTTTCCGGTTTACAAAGAGAGACCGTATCGTAATCGCAAAGTCGCAGGAGCCGTTGAAGGAAAAGTAGCCGAGGGCGCCGGCGTACGGCCCCCGGAGCGTCGGCTCAAGCTCGTCGATTATCTCCATTGCGCGAACCTTTGGGGCGCCGGATACCGTGCCGGCGGGAAACACGGCCCGGAGGGCGTCGTATGAATCGTAACTTTTCTGCAGCCGGCCCACGACGTGAGAAACGATGTGCTGCACGTGGCTGAACCGCTTGACGGTCATTAGCTCGTTGACCCTGACCGTACCAAATTCGCACACTCTGCCAATGTCGTTCCTTGCCAGGTCGACTAGCATCGTGTGCTCGGCCAGCTCTTTTTCGTCCTTGAGCAGGTCCTGGCGCAGCTCTTCATTTCTCTTTTCGTCTTCCAC
>DASTTF010000126.1:0-2576 GCA_035760305.1 Nitrososphaera sp. | reverse complement strand
ATGCTCTTTCCCCTTGCCTTTATCACCACTGTCGGCTCGTTTGCCAGCTGCACCAGAGTTGCAGTGACGTATGTCATGAGCGGCTTTTTCCCGATAAATATTTCGTTGCTTGGCTTGTTTGACCGGAATGTGTTAGTGTTTGCGGCATTTGCGGTGTTTGTAGACATGGTGCGAGAATACTCGGCACGGTAGAATATAACGTTTATTCTGGCTCCTTCTGGTCGAACTGACTGGCATATTTTTTGAGTATGCTTTCTATTTCAGAAGGGTTCGCTGCTATTTCCCTGACCGCGTCGGGGTTCTCCACTTCGTAGCAGTGGAGCAGGTCGTTTTCGTCCTTGTAGAACAGGAACACCTTGTCGTCGAAGACGCAGTGGTACAGCTGGTCTGCCACCATCTTTTCGGTCTTGAGCTTGATCCCGTCCTGCCCTGCCGCCACCGGGTAGTCGTCGCCTGCAGCCATCATGATCTGTGCACAAAAAGGCTATTTATTCAATTGCCAGAATCGCTTGTAAAGATTTTGACACGCAACGCCGTAATTATTGCGCTAACCTTATTTCTGTCTGCAGGGGCATAGGTTGACAGCCGTAATAGCCGTGGACAGGACTAAAACAAAGCAGAGCATACTCGTCTTGGATGATGAGCAGGACATAACCTTCGTCCCAAAAATGCTGCTGAGTGACGACTATGACGTTGACACGTACATCGACCCTGCAGAGGCGCTTGCCGATTTCAAGCCGCGCCGGTACGACCTGGTCCTGTTTGACTACCTGATGCCGAAAATGAACGGCTTTGAGTTCTACCGCGCGATAAAGCGGATCGATCCCGGCGTCAACATCTGCATGATGACTGCCTACGAGGCCATCCCGGCCGACAGGCACGGCGACAGTCCTGCCCTTCCCTTTGATCCCAAGTTCGTGCTGAAAAAGCCCTTTGATTCTGAACAGATGCTCGCCAAGTTCAGAGAAATAATGAACGACGGGCATTAGATCGAAAAACTTAAGCATGCACCGGCAAGACGATCAGCATGATCGTTGAAGGGCCCAAAAGCAGTGCTTCAAGGATCATACTGCACGCTGACTTTGACTACTTTTTTGCGCAGTGCGAAGAGCTCCGCCGGCCGGAGCTGCGCAGCAGGCCCATCGTAGTGTGCGTCTTTTCCGGCAGGACGGAAGACAGCGGAGTCGTAAGCACCGCAAACTATGTCGCAAGAAAGCACGGCGTAAAGTCCGGCATCCCGATCAGGGTTGCCAAATCAAAACTTGCAGACGTTTCAGACGCAGTGTTTTTGCCGCTTGACGCGGCCTATTATTCGCAGGTGTCAGAGTCTGCGATGTCTGTCATTGGCCCGCACGCCGACAGGTTTGAGCGCGTGGGCATTGACGAATGCTACCTCGACGTTTCGGAAAGGGCAGGCAGCTTCGAGGCCGCAAAAAGACTTGCGCAGGAGATCAAGGACGGCGTGAAAAGGCAGGCGCTGCTGACCTGCTCGATCGGAGTCGCGCCAAACAAGATGCTCGCCAAGA
The DNA here is from genome assembly GCA_035760305.1 of Nitrososphaera sp. Lineage (GTDB taxonomy): Archaea > Thermoproteota > Nitrososphaeria > Nitrososphaerales > Nitrososphaeraceae > Nitrososphaera. The sequence continues at coordinate 1,050 of DASTTF010000126.1, read as the reverse complement.
TCGCGTCGGACCTGCACAAGCCGGACGGCCTGACAGTGATCGAGCCGGGCAGCGCGGCCGAGTCGATCGCCGGCATGGACGCCGGCAGGATACCGGGGATCGGCCCAAAGACGAGCGAGCGGCTGGGGGAGCTGGGCGTAAAGACGATAGGCGACCTTGCCCGATTCGACCTTTTCAGGCTGATGGAAGAGTTTGGCAAAAAGAACGCAACGTACATGCACAACGCGGCGCGGGGGATCGACGACGAGCCCGTCGTCGAGTCTGGAGAAAAGCAGCAGATAATGCGGATCGCCACGCTCAAGAGCGACGCGACAGGCAGCGCGGAAATGCACCCCGACCTCTACGAGCTGTGCCAGTCGGTCTACCAGGCGGCGGCCGGCAAAAGGCTGTCGTTTCGGACAGTCGGGATACTCTTGATACTGGACAACCTCGACAACGTTACAAGGTCAAAGAGCCTGAAGGTCCATTCAAGCAGCTTTGAGTCGCTGCACCTGGCTGCAAAGTCTATTTTGGACGAGGCGATGAAAGAGGCCGGCCCGGTAAAGGTGAGGAGGCTCGGGGTCAGGCTGTCAGATTTTCAGAGCAGCGAAGGCCAGAACACGATGCTCGACTTTATGGGCTCTGGCGGGTAGGGGCGCTTGCGTTTTCCGCCTGCAGCCTGCGCATCCTCTTGCCCTCGACGTACATCACTATGCCGAGGTAGATGCCGAGCCAGGGGAGGAACATTATCTCGCCGGCGACAGAGTGGAACGCCTCCCATTCCGACACGTTCGTGGTGACCACCAGCGCGTAGAGCGAAAGCGCCGTTATCCTGATCACGTTTACGCTGACCGTGCCAAACGTCCCGATGGCAAAGTAGATCAGCTTTCTTTTCAGCGGGATGTCCATCTTTAGCAGAAACGCCAGCATCACGAGCGTAAAGATTATCATGCTGTGCACGCCGGCGGACGGCCAGTACACCTTCAGCGCAAACGGGCCGTGCAGGCCGTTCAAGATCAACAAATTGTCCCTTGCGTTTGCAGGGTTGGCAGGGTTGTCGGGGTCTTCGGG
>DASTTF010000125.1:0-6324 GCA_035760305.1 Nitrososphaera sp. | reverse complement strand
CTTGCTAGCTAAATCCACACAAGGCATCGGCAACGAAATCCAATTTCATCTGAATGGACTGGTACCTGACTCCACAATACCAAATAGCTGCAATGATTGAGGAAAACTCCTCAATCTTTCATTCTTTTTTCTTTTCGACTCTTGACCGGCACCACGTTGCCATGGCTGCAGAACCGGCTTTGTCTACCGTTCCGTGCTCAGAGTTGATAGATGTATGAGAGCTTGGGAAGGAGCCTGCATTGACCGAAACTGATTATAGTTGCCATCACCCCTTGATAACATGGCAAATCTTCAAAAAAAGAACATGGATTCTCCAGACGATACAAGGTCCTTTAGCAAAGGCAAGATGCAAATAGCCAACTTGGCTGATGCAACAATCGGTCGCTTTGTATTCGAACCGGGATGGAAGTGGTCCGAATCAGTAAAGCCCATAGTAAAGACAGAAAGCTGCCAGCAGTTGCATACTGGCTACATGATTTCAGGAAGAATGAGAGTAAGAATGAACGATGGAACGGAGGCAGAAGCCGGTCCGGGAGATGCGGTGGTCATTCCACCAGGCCATGACGCATGGGTCGTTGGGAATGAGCCCTGTGTGGGCATAGACTTTACGGGAGCCAAGACCTACGCAAAGTAGGCCCTGACTTTTCTTTTTCAACGATAGGATTATCATAGCTTTAGGAACAAGTCAACTACCCACCCATAAATGGTGTGGGCTTGCATCCGCTCCACTGTTACATGGCTCACGGGGCAAGGGGATGAACATCGCGGCTTCCTGCTTCAACGATTCAGCATTTGATCTCTGCAGGCGTGCATTCCCGCGGTTGCCGCGGTACTGTGTCGGAACTCAATCCATTTCCGGAGAGGATTCGGCAGACCTGCGACTTGGAGAATCGTGCATACACGATTTGCCAGCCGGAGAGGGCGCAAAAGTTGCATCGCCAAGCTGCATGCACTTCTGGAATCTCGCTCGTGGAAAAAGACGCCTAGCTACGTTTTAGTGTAAACGCATATGAGCAATGCGCGCCAAGCCTCGCTGATTGACGGACGTCCAGGAAATGTTGCATTCCTGCATCATATGTGGCAAAAAGTTTTCTGAATATGACGGCGTCCAGTAGCATTACAGGTCGGACCACCAGAAGCGCAAGGCACCTGAAGATTAGGCAGGTAAAGTTGAAAAGTAAAACCGCTACCCTGAACATGCTACTAGCGCCAGCTTACACAGTCACTAAATACACATGGCTGCAATTGCGGTACAGTGATCGAAAGCAACGTCTCGATAGGATACAGGCGGCAAAAGGACAATGCAGAGCTTCGGAAAAAGTCCAGCCAGGTGGGCAGGGAAGTCGACAAGCTGGCGGCCGAGCTCGACTCACTGAAGGAAAAGGCCTACTCGCTGCAGGAGGAGATACGGCGGTACGACGCCGCGGAAATGACCATGATCTCTGACTTTGACAGGTGGATAGTGTACTATAACGAAGTTGCGGCAAGCCGGATGAAGGAGCTGCAAAAGAAGGTGAAGGAGATCCGCAAGCGTCGGACGGCGGCGCTGGAAGAGCTGGCGAAGACAAGACCCAGAGTCTCCATGCTAGAGTCAAGGTGCGAAATCCTGTCGTACAGGCAGGGCGAGATAAGCTGGGAGAGCAGGCTGCAGGGGGTAAAAGAGAGAAAGTGGAAGGCGTGATCCTATTTCAGCGGGACTTCGTACACTTCTCTGTGGCCCTCGGACTCTGCGTGGCTCTCAACGTCTGACTTGAAAAGGAACGATATGCCGCACCTGCTGCAGACGTAAATCCTATCCAGTTTTTCCGCGGGGATCTTCATTACATTTTGAGACATGAGCACAAGTTGACGACAGATATTAAAAAAGCAGAACGAAACTAAACCGCTAAAAGCGATTACATTGTATTACAAGTGATGTCAGGCCGCCCTGCGATGAGAAAGAGGGAAAGGATGGTGACATTGAGGGTGAACGAAAAGTCCTACGGCATCATCCGGGACTTTGCCGCAAGCCAGGGGCTGAGCGTCAACGCCTACCTCAACTCTGTCATCGACTCGCAGGCCGAGTGGTTCATACCTACGAGCTCGTACGCCGCAGTCACCGTCCCAAAGGCAATGCTCGCGACATTGTTTGGCATGATAGGCAGGGAGGCCATCGACGCGCTGGCAAAAAAGTGGGCGGCCGAAGCGAGGAACATCATCCTGCTCTCAGGGCAGGAGCTGGACATAGAGTCGGCCCTTGACTTTGCAAGAAAGGTGTCCCGGTATTTCATGGGGACAGCCGCTAGGATGACTTTTACCGACAACGCCGTGTCTATAGCGATTAGGCACGACGGCGGCGAAAGTTTCTCCTATTTCATTGCCCAGTCGTTTGTCCACCTGTTCCAGACCATTGAGATCCGGGCGTCGGTGGAGCACGACGACACCGCGGTCTTTATCCGGATCGGCACCTAGTCCGGCGAGCAAAGCTGCGCCACCAAGAGTTCCAGCTCGCCGCCATACTTGCTGGCGATTTTCATGCTCCTTTCTTCATACGAGTCGGCCGCCCTCGCAGCCAGCTCTACGGCGCGCCCGCAGCTGCGCGCAGGGTTCTGGCGCAAAAGCAATGCAGGGTAGTTCAGCTTGCCTATCGCAATGTCCTTGCCCTCGGCCTCCGCGTCCCTGATGTCGTTTCTGATCTGGTACGCAAGGCAGGCCAAATCGCCATATTCCAAGAGGTCCTTGCCGATCTCTCTGCCCATTGCCAGCGCGGCGCACGCGATCCTGCCGGTGAACCAAGGGCCGGTCTTCAAGAGCGCCATCCTGTTGTAGTGCGACTCGGACGCCGGCCTGCTTGCAAGCAGCAGGTCCTCGACTTCGCCCTTGCAGGTCATGCTCATGAGGTGGAAAAAGTGGCCGGCGGTCTTGAGCCAAGCCTCGGCCGGAATAAAAGAAGGCAGGCTCTGGGCGCTGCTGCACATCTGGAACAGGTGCTGCAGCACCTGCAGCCACTTCAGGTCGGAAGAAGCGGAATAGTCCATCATGTCATCAGCCTTTCTGGCGAGCTGCCAGAATGTAGTGAAGATCGACTCTACTTGGTAGCCGATTTTTTCGTCATGGCCGAGCAGCCTTGCCACTGCCGGTGCGAGCCTCTGCCTTGCCCGCTCACTCCTGTTAAGATCGCCTGCGAGCTCGTTGCGCCCCGGCGTGCTGCATAGTGCCACGAATTATTAATACTAAAAGTCTATACTAAAATAATTGTGAGACTTTTTTACAAAGAGACTATCCGGAAAACTCATTCGGCGCCATTAAATGCCTGATTGTACTGTGACTATCAATGGTCGATACCTTCAGGAAGTTTTTCGCAGAACTAAGAGCGGCGGCCCCGCCGTGTTCCGATGTTGCAAGAGAAGTAGACTTTGAAGAACGATAAGTCACGCAGACATGCTTGATCTGTTCTCTTCCTCGATCCTTCGCAGCATCTGCCAGAGGTTCCTTTCAGCCTTTGCAAGCTGGTCTTCCTCGGTGTATGTCCTTCTGAGCGTATCGGCATCGATTTTGACGCCGTATTTTTTCAGCTCGGCGCATACATCCTCAAGCGACACAAAACTAACCAAAGATTAGCTAGCCGATTTCTGCTTAAAAATCCAGTGATGGGTAGTTCTAGAACATTTCGGGATGTCCTGCAAAACCTCATACAAGGTTCTGGTTACTTGTCGTTTGCTGGTCAAAGAGATCTATTTGAAGACATTTCTGCGACCATTTTCGCAGGTCCACTCCCCACGCCAATTGCCGCGACACCAGAATCCCGCCGCGCGTGCCCTTTGACCCGCTATGGGGAATCGGCGCGTACATGTCAATAGCGTTCATGGGCAGTGTCGCCAAAGTTCCAAGAGGCGTGCTGCATCCCGACGGCCCCAGTTCACCCTGCAGGTCTTTCAATTTGTTTATTAACAGAGAAGGGCATGGGTAGGTATGGTGGACCTGATTTACGGCCGCGGCATAACCGACATTGCCCGCGAATTCCCGTTTTACATCAGCATATTCAAAAAGATGGCCGCATACAGGTTGTTCCACAGCAAGCAGCCCATGTACGGCTCTGTCGACGTCAACAACGTCTGCAACCTCCACTGCACCCACTGCTACTGGTGGCTCAACCGCAAGGAAGAGGAGGACATGGCCGTGGAGCACTGGAGGAAGATAATCAAGGAAAAGTTCAACAAACAGCATATTTTCGTAACCACGCTCGTCGGCGGCGAGCCGACGCTTCGCCCGGACATCATCGAGCTCTTTTGCAAGGAGATGCCCCGGAGGGTCTGCATCGTGACAAACGGCACGTTCCCGTTGAAACAGTACGACGGCCTGTATTTCTACTGGGTGTCGCTGGACGGCACGGAAGAAGTGCATGACAGCATTAGGGGAAAAGGGGCGTACGCAAAGACGAAAAAGAACATACTCGACTATACCGCCGGGCCGGGCAGGTACGGCAAGCCCGCGTGGAAGGACATCTGGATAACGATGACCATAAACTCGCAGAACTACATGACCGTCGAAGACCTGGTGGAGGAGTGGCACGGCAAGGTTAACAAGATCGGCGTGCAGTTCCACACGCCCTTTGTCAAGGGCGACCCGCTGATGCTCCCGTTTGGCGAAGTACGCAACTCTGTGGTGGACAAGATAATCGCCATGAAGAAAAAATACCCGGACTTTGTCGTGAACCCTGTCAGCCAGATGTCGCTGATGAAGGGCAACTGGGGCGGCGTCGGGACGACGCCGGTCGACTGCCCGTCGTGGGCCATAATGTCGCTGGACCACATGGGGAGGACAAAGCAGCCCTGCTGCATAGGGAGCGCGGACGCAAAAAGCATGAAGCCGATCTGCGAAGAGTGCGGCCTAGGCTGCTACTCAATCCTGGTGGCGCAGGGGATAAAGGGCAACTGAGCCTTATATAGTGGGCAATCCGCGCCAAGAACGCTTATAAAAAAGGACCTTTCCTATACGTAAGCGAAGAAAATAACTTGGCAAACACCTCTTTCCGGGTGCAGGCGCACAAGTTCAGTCCGGACAACATCCAGACCACTCTTGTCTGCAGCAAGTGCGACGAGGTCTTTTCAAAAGAGTTCCCCCTCGACCTCGAAGGGCAGACGATAGAGTTCAAGTGCCCGGTATGCGGCGTGCCCGGCGAAGCCGACCTTCCCTACAAGAGCGCGGCGGAGCGCGAAGAGCTCGAAGAGGACTTTGAAGAAGCAGAGGAAGAGGAAGGCGGCGAAGAGTTTGAGGAAGAATTCTAGCCTGCACGATTCCTTACCGTCAAGCGCTTTACTGTTTCTTGGCTAATTTTCCAAGCTGGGCAAGCAGCGCCGCCAGCTGGATTTCCGGGTGCGCGCCCGCCGCGAGCCGATAGTCGTACTCTGCCATTATCGCCGCAAACTCTTCCGGCTTTTCGATCTTCATTTCGTATGCTTCCTGGTTCGCGTACTTCATGAAATCCGTCTCTGACATGCCGTACACCTGCGTCAGCTCCAGCAGCTTTGCGCGGGCCTCGTTGAACTTGCCTGAGAGCGCCATCTTTAACACTTCGCCAACCTTTGACCTGCCCGAAAGCCCCATGGCAGAGGCGACGTTGGCAGAAGACACCGCACCCATGCCGGCTGCTGCCTGCATGATGTTTATCGAATGACGCATGTCGCCGCCGGTCGCGCCGTAGATCTGGGCGAGCGCCTTTTCTTCAAACTTTACCTTTTCATTTTCGCAGATCATCCTCAGGTGGTCGACGACGTCTGCCTCCGGCAGGCGCGTGAACCTGAACACGACGCACCTGCTCTGTATCGGCTCGATTATCTGCGACAGATAGTTGCAGATCAGGATAAAGCGCGTTATCTCCGAGCCCTTCTCTATCATCGCCCTGAGGGCGGTCTGGGCCTCGGAAGTCATCTCGTCAGCTTCATCGAGGATGATTATCTTGAACAGGTTCTTGATCTGCTGCTCGCCCGTGGCGCCCCTCCACTCTGTAAAGCCCTTCACCTTCTCCCTCACCATCTTTATTCCGCGCTCGTCGGACGCATTCAGCTCCAGCACGTGGTCCTTCCAGTTCTCCCCTAAAAGCTCCATCGCTATGCACAGCGCGGTGGTGGTCTTGCCGACCCCTGCCGGCCCAGCAAAAAGCATGTGGGGTATCTCTTCGCGATTCTTGACAAGGTTGCTTATGCCCTTGATTATCTCCTTCTGGTCAACCACGTCGGCAAGCTTTTTCGGCCTGTACTTTTCAGACCACATCAGGTTTGCCAGATCGGTTTTCTTGGTTGACACCGTGGATCGATTTTCAGTGAAGTTATTAAACCATTAATA
>DASTTF010000124.1:0-7426 GCA_035760305.1 Nitrososphaera sp. | reverse complement strand
GCAGAACCTTGCGAGCATGATAAACAAGCAGTTCCGGATACAGACGCAGCACCCGCTCGTGCAGGAAGCGATAAAACTACTTTAGGTCGTACGCACCACGCCAGATCTTTACTCCTGGCGGCGTGATGACTATGCGCTCTTCTCCAAGCCTTGCAATATCGCCACCAACCGACTGCGCGTAGGAATAAAGGTCTTCGACAACCTTGCGCAATTCCTCTACGTCTTTTTGAGCCAGCGGCGTGACCCGGAGGATCAAAATCATGTGCTTCTTGATGTCTTCCTTGATCGCCGTGATATCGCTGATATCGCGCAGCGTAAGCGCCTTCAAATAAACAGGTGTTTTTTGGGTCTGCATCTGTCTGGATTGCAATTGAGGTTGTCATGCGTAGTCAATAGTTGTGCTGGTCAAATCTCATTTACTGAATAGTTGATTTTAGCTGGATGATAATAAATGCGGGATTTTGTGTCCGTTACTGGACACTGCGGCTATATCCGCAGGTCGTCCGCAACGGAATTTTCGGCCGGCACGGCAGCGGCTTCTGTTTCGGTGCCGCCGGTTGTTATCCTGACCTTTGATTCGGCGCCCTTTGGCGCGTCAGAGTATCGCAGGGCGATTGCCGCGCATTTCGCCAGCAGCTCGCCGTCGTGCTTGCCCCGGATTATGCAGGTAGGCCCGACGTGATCCTTGGCTTCAATGACGACGTCGCCTTCTGTCACGAGCGCCTTTATCACTTCGTTTTCGTCCTTGTTCCTGCCGACGACCAGCTTTGCGTCAGGCGTGAGCCGGAAGTGCCTGCCTACCTTCAAGAGCTCGATGTCGTTGAGCGACGGGATGTCGCTAGAGTGATCCATAATGTCCTCCACGCGCAGCGAAAAAGCCGGGTCCGTCAGCAGGCACCCGCCGGCGGCGTTTGGCGGGTCGGCCACGCCAAAGCGCTTTGCCATCTCCAGCTGGCCCTTCCTCGACCTGCCCTTGATGTCGCCCATGTTTTCGCGCTTTATCAGCCCTGATTTCTCCGCGTCCGTAGGCGGCAGGTGTTTCGCAGACAGCGGGCGGAGCACCTTGCCTTCCATGCCTGCCTCGTTTTCAATGATGTGCAGCGCGCGGTTGTTCTGGCTCATCGGGCGCTGGAAGAGCACTTCGCCGGTGATGACAAAATCCGCGCCTGTCTTTTCCATCTGCTCCTTTGCGGCGTTGTACATCATGCCCCGACAATCGATGCACGGGTTCATGCCAGAGCCGTAGCCGTGCTTTGGGTTCTTTAGCATGCGTAGGTATTCTTCGCCAAAATATACGGTCTTTAACTTGATGCCCAGTTCGTCGGCAACTTCTTTCACGCGGTGGCCGCAGCCCTTGCCGCAGTCAAAGTCGCAAAACGGCGTCTTTATCGCGACGGCTTCCACGTCGACTCCCTGTTCCAGCATCATCCTCACAGCAAGGTTGCTGTCAAGGCCGCCGGATAGCAGTGCAATTGCCTTTGGCTTTTTCTCTTCAGACTTTTCGCCGTTTTGCTGCGACATTGTTAGCGTTTGTGGCTCATTGGCTATAAAAATGATATTGTGCCCCGCCTCTGACTCACACGCTGTCATGGGTTAGCCATAAGCTGCGTCCTCTGCGCGCTCTATAAACGGGGTTACATGACCTACGCGGCCATGCTATTTGTCTTTTATGATGCTGGACAGGTCTATCTCAAATGCCGCCACTGGCACCCTCAGCTTGAAATTCTCGAGCGCAAGAGGGGTGATCTCGCCTATCATGCCGACCGCCCTGCCGTCGACGATAATCTCGGCGCACCTGCCTTCCATGAACATCGGGTTTGTTGACGCCTTTGTTGATACGTCCTTGCCAAAGCACGATTTTAGCAGCGCCTGCATTGCCGACTTTATTTCCGTGTAGCCCGCGTCGGCGTGGGCCACCGCTGCGACGATGTTCCAGCTTTCTGTTATCACATTATCTTTGTGGAAGGTCTTGCCTATCTCGAACAGTCTCTGCGGGTATCCTTCATGCACGTTGTGGGAGAGCGACTGGAGGAGCGACGGCACGAGCGAGTCGCGCAGGATTTCGTGCTCGATGCTCTTGGAACCGTCGACTGACAACACGTTCTTGCCGGCTATGCCAAACGCTCCGTACTGCACTTCCATGCTTGTCAGCGAAAAGCTGAGCGATTCCAGCATGCCAAGACCAGTCAGGGCCTCCCTAATCGCGTCGAAATAAGTAGAGAGCGAATTTTTCTGCCCCGCCGTCGGCGAAGCCGGTAACGTTGGTTCCAGATTGAATATGCCGTAGCCTATCGCAACTTCCTCAGCAATGTCTATTGCGTGGCTGATGTCTGTGCGGTAGCGCGGGACTGTGCAGATTATTTTCCTGCCGCTTGCCCTTGCGTCCAGCCTGCTCTTTTTCAGGCACCTGATCGCCTGCTTGGCGTCAAGCGCCAGGCCGAGGATGCTGTTGAGGTAGCCAATGTCAGCAGAAATTATCCATGGCTTCATCTGGGGCGTTTCGATTTTTTTGCCAGAGCCGATGGTGACCGTCCTTATATCAAAGCCCGCGTCGTAGAGCGTGGCTGCAACAATCGCCAGAGTGTCCTCGGCTGCCTTTTGGTCGGTCGCGGTGACTTCGACAAAGAGGTTGCGGCAGCTTTCGTCAACCTTTGTCGCGTTGCCGTTGATTATCGGAGGGAATGAAAGCACTGTTCCAGCGCTGTCGGAAATGATCGGGTACCTGTCGGACCCTGCCAGGATGTGGCCGTACTGCTTTCCAGTGTCAGATTCTTTCAGGATCTGGTCAATCGATTGCTCTGTTGATTCGCCAAGCGGGACAAAAGAATAGTCGCCGCCGGCCGTTCTGTAGGATATTGGGAATTTTATGGCGTCAAGGTTGTGGATGCCGATTGACGCCTTCTTGCGCCTCCTGCCGACGCCGTTGTGCAGGTCTTCCTGCATCGCGATCAGCTGCCTGATCGTCTCGTCGCCCAGTTTTCCGTTTCTTGCGACAAGCGCCACGATGTGCGGCCTTATCCTCCTGACGGCCGGATCGACCCTGATCGCCAGCCCGCTCCTGCCCACCATCCTGAATTTCGGAAGGCCGGTTTCGATCCCGAGCAGGCCGCGCAGCGCCCTTGCAATGCCATAGTCTGACGAAAAGTCCGGCCTGTTCGGGTTGTACTCTATCCTGATGATGTTGTCGTCGGCGCCTTCGATGTCCAGCGCGACGAACGGCAGCATGTCAAGCGCCCTGTCCACCTTGACGCCGGGAACGAACTTTTTCAGCCGGTCAACTGTCACGTTTACAACTGGCATCTTGGCACGCTCCTGAGCCATGCGAGCCTGTTGCCGTACAGCTCGCGAACGTCGTTGAGTCCAAAGCGGAGCATGGCAATCCTCTCAAGGCCCCCGCCCCACGCGAGCACCGGGTTCTTTATGCCAAGCGGCTCTGTCACCTCCGGGCGGAAGATGCCCATGCCAAAGAGCTCTACCCACTTTTCCAGCTTTTCGTTGTAGACCATGCTCTGCAGCGACGGCTCTGTGTACGGGAAGAACGTGGGCCAGAACTTTACCTTCTTGATCCCCATTTTTGCGTAGAATTCTTTTTGCAGGCCCATCAGGTCGCGAAGCGACGCACGCGGCGCAATGGCGACCCCTTCTACTTGGTGGAACTCTACAAGGTGCTTGTACGACACCTTTTCGTTCCTGAAGACCCTGCCTATGGAAAAGAACCGGCCGCTGTCCGGCCTGACTGATGCAAGGTGCTGCAACGTGACTGGAGTGGTATGGGTGCGCAGGACGACGCGCTCTGCTTCCCTTGCGTCCCACACGCTGCTCCACCCTTTTTTGTGGACCTCTGCAACCTTTCTTTTCTGATCGCCGGTCGCCGGTATCGCCTGCCTCTGGCCTGATACATAGAACGTGTCCTGCATCTCCCTTGCGGGGTGATCCTGCGGCGTGAAAAGAGCGTCAAAATTCCAGAATCCAGACTGAACCATCGGGCCGTCTATTTCTGAAAATCCGAGCCCGACAAAGATCTCCTTGACCTCTTCGATGACATCGATCAGGGGGTGGCGCCTTCCGGGGTGGACTGCAGGCGCGGGAGCCTCGACATCCAGCGCGCTGAACTTTGTTTCCTTCCACTTGCCCGACGTGATCATCTCTGTAGTGAGGCGGCGCTCTGTCTGTCCTTCCTCAAGAGTGGGAAGCAGCATCCTACCGGCGTCTGTAAGCGAAATTCTTGATTCCTTTTCTTCCCTGACTTCAATGTAGTTGGGCCGCTTTTTCAGCTGCTCCAGAGTCCTTCTCTCCTCTTCAGTCAGCTGCGCAGCATCAACGGCGCTGCCCAGTTTCCCGAGCAAGGCCTCTTCTGGAGATCGTGTTTCTGCAAATGCAGTGGTCAGCATTTTGCCTTCGACAAGCTGAACCCACTGGTTGCGCCTTGCGCCTGCGATTGCGGCGTTTATTTCTTCATTTTTTATCGCGCCGCCGGCAAGCACTTCTCCTATGGTGCTCTTGCCTTCCCTCACCGCGTTTGCCAGCCTCCTCTCTGGCAGCCCGGCAGTAGCAGCTGCCGTTCCTCCGGGAGCCAAGCGCACCGTCGAGCGCGATGACTCACTGATCGAAATGAGGTTCTTGAATTTGAGCCACTCGATGCCGCGCCTCACCTGATCGATTGAAAGGCCGGTAGCTGCCGCAAGCGACTCTGCTCTGGAATCGTTGTTGGCCAGAGCCCTGAGTATTGATCGCTCGATTGGGTGGAGTGCCGGCGCGCTACTCATTGGTCAAAGTTGTGACAGTGGAAGACTTTTTAAACGTTTAACGTCAAGTTGCAACATCAATGGATCAGGCCGACAGCAGCGATCAGAATGCCGACTTTAAGGTCACGCCCTGGGAGGTCGAGGGCGAAGTCGACTATGGCAAGCTGATCGAAAAGTTCGGCACGCAGCCGATCACGCCAGAGATTTTGCAGAAGGTCAAGGGCATGGCCGGCGAGGTCCACCCGATGCTGAAGCTGGGCTACTTTTTCTCGCACCGCGACTTTGACTGGGTCCTTGACAAAAAGAGCAAGGGCGAGAATTTCTACCTCTACACTGGCAGGGGGCCGTCGGGCATGGTCCACATGGGACACCTCATGCCGTGGATGTTCACAAAGTACCTGCAGGACAAGTTCGACTCTAAACTTCTGTTCCAGCTGACCGACGACGAAAAGTTCCTCTACGGGCAGGACAGGACAAGGGAGGAGATCGAGCGCTACACCTACGAAAACATCCTTGACATCATCGCCATCGGGTTCAACCCGAAAAAAACCAGGATCATCGTAGACAGCAAGCACATCCAGCACCTTTACCCGATCGCGACCGAAGTTGCCAAGAGGATCACGTTTTCCACCGCGAGGGCAGTTTTCGGGTTTTCAAATGCGACCAACATTGGCATGATCGGCTTTCCGCCCATCCAGGCGGCGCCGTGTTTCCTGCCGTCAATCATAGAGGGCAAGCCAACGCCCGTCCTGATACCTGCCGCAATCGACCAGGACCCGTACTGGCGCATGACGAGGGACGTTGCCGACAGGATGGGCTACTACAAGCCCGCCCAGATACACAGCAAGTTCCTGCCCGGACTCGGGATGCTTGGCAAGATGTCGTCGTCAAAGCCAGAGACTGCAATCTTTACCACCGACGATCCAGAGGTGGTCGACAAGAAGGTGTCTACCGCGTTCACCGGCGGCCAGCCCACCGTGGCGTTGCAGAGGCAGCTGGGCGCCAACGCGCTCGGTTGCCCAGTCTTTTGGTACTTGCGCTACTTTTTCGATACTGAAAAACAGTCAGACGAGCGCATGCTGAAGTGCAAGAGCGGCAACCTTCTGTGCGGCGAATGCAAGGCCGACCTGGCAAAGGGGGCCAAGCCCTTCATAGTAGAGTTCAAGAAGCGGCGTGAAAAAGCAAAGGATGTCGTTGACAGGTTCATGTACGACGAAAAGCCGTTTCCGAAATGACTACTTTGAAATTCCAGTGCGACGACCGCTATGAGGCTGAAAAGCTGGCAAGCCTCGTATCGGTGCAAAAAGACGACACCGCGTACGTTGACGGCGTCGCCGCGGTCGTTGGCAACGAGATCGTGATAAAGCTAAAGGACAAGTCTTCGCACGCCGTCCTGCTAAAAGACAGGGAAAACGTGGACAGGCTCAACTCGCTCCTGCTCGACGTCGTGAAGGGGAAAATAAAGATCCTCTCCAGCGACTCTTCCGGGTCGGTCGCGGAGATAACGCTCGGCTAGCGCAGCTCTTTGTTCATCTCGTCGGTCAGTATCTCCTGCACCTTTCTAAAGTACAGGCCGGTCGAGTAGGGCATCATGTGGATGTATTCCTCGATCACCTGCATGACGTACGGGACTGCCCTCTTTGAGACGTCCATCTTGAACTTCATCCACAGCACCCTGTCCTGCTCGAAATGGACCTTGTCCTTGAGGTGCGGCGGGACCATTTCCTTAGCCCTGTCCTCGACTCGCTTGTACCAGTATGCGAGGATGTCGGGGTCGAGACCTTCGCGCAGGTTCTTTACGCCAGATATTATCTTGCCTGACGCGTAATCGATAGGCGTTTCCGGATACACGACTATCTGCCAAATAGTCAGGATAAAATTCCGATAATCAAAGATTGTTTACCCTGCGTTTTAACAACCTGCCGCGGCCGTCTATTTCGCCGGCCCTGATCCGCGTTGAGGATATGGGCGAGCCGTCCTCCGCCCTGACCAGCTTCACCGCGATTACCTCCACCGGCTTTAATCCCTTCTTGGCGCGCATCTCGTTGAGCAGCCTGCCCTTGGCCTGAGTCTCGCTGCTGGCCACGAGCGCCCCGACGTCGCCCGTGGTCACCGCCGGCCCAAAGTCGCCGTCTAACTTTGCAATTTCATAGCTGGCATCGCCGAATTCCTTTTTTATCATCTTTTTCAGGTTTTCGACTCGCTGCTCGAAATCGTGGTTGAGCCTCTTGCCCCTCTTTTTCGCAAACTCGTCGCTTGAAACCCCAATAATCACCTTCCTTCCTGCCTGAAACGCCCGGGACAGCAGGGCGACATGGCCGGCATGCATTTCGTCAAACGTGCCGCCTGTGGCAACCAGGGGGAATTCAGCCAACGCTGGTTATCATGCAGTGTGCAATATTAATTCGTAGTCTAGCCCTTTTTGAATATCTTGACCGCTTGCGGGGGGCACACGTTTTCGCACGCCATGCAGAATATGCAGTCCTTTTCGCGGATCATGAACGCCTTCTTGTCAGAAGCGGGGTGGCCTGGCGTTTCGAGCCACTCGTAGACGTTGACCGGGCATGCTTCGATGCACGCGCCGTCTGCGACGCAGATATCAAAGTCGATGCAGACATAGTCGCCCCATATGCCGAGCTGGCCGGGCGCGTCGTACGGGCCCCATACCTTGATGCCCTGGA
>DASTTF010000123.1:0-5453 GCA_035760305.1 Nitrososphaera sp. | reverse complement strand
CGGTCGGCAGCCGCTACAGGTACATGATGGGGCTCGACTATGTCATGCCGCTGTCGGACCACTGCGACTACGGCGAGCTGGTCGCAGCAGTCAAGCAGTGCAAACCTGATAAAGTGTACACGTTCCACGGCTTTGCAAAAGAGTTTGCCGAGTCGCTGTGCGAGATGGGCTTTGACGCCGAGCCTGTAGGCAACGGGCACGGCAGAAAGGCAGAAAAGACATTATCGCTCGATTCGTTCCAGTGATCGCTCGCTCTAGTAGCCTGTAAATTCCTCTACCCTGATCCTTTCCTTTGGAATTTGAAGATCCTGAAGCAATCCCTGCATGGCCTTTAGCATCCCCGGCGGTCCGCAGATGTAGAATATCGAGTTTTCTCGATCCTTGCTGTCGACGTGCCGGGCCATCATGGGCCTGTCGATCCTCCCCCGCTCCCCCTTCCATTGAGAACTGTCCTGTTTCGGCTCCCCCTCTTCGGTTATCGTGTAAACGATCTTCAAATTCTTGTTTTTGGCGGCCCACTCGTCAAACTCTTTTTTGTACAGGATGTTGCTTTCGTTCCTGTTCGAGTCAAACATCACGATCCTCAGGGGCAGCTGCTTATCAGTAGCGTACTTTACCATGCTCCTGAATGGCGTGACGCCAATGCCCCCCGACAGAAAGACTGCCGGCTTTGAATAGTCGCCGTGGAGGACAAATTCCCCCTGCGGGCCCCATGCCGGGATCTTTGCGCCGTCTTGCAGCGACGCCAGCCTTTGCTTGTATGGCGTGTCCCTTATCCTTGTGCTGACAAGCAGGTCCGGCTCGGTGGGCGAAGACGCGATGGAAAAGTGCCTAACCGGCCCCTTTGCGTCGCCGGAAACGCCGTCGAGCCTGAAGAATGCGTACTGCCCCGCGGCAAAATCCAGCTCGTTCCGGGCAAGCCTGAAAGTAATGATGTCGGTCCCTTCCAGCTTTTCCTTTGACAGCAGCTCTAGTGCAAGCTTGTCGGCCTTTCCCTCCTCCTCTTCATAGTATTTCTTTTGCGAAGCTTCGACGCTTTCCTGCCTGCCCTGCTGCACGGTCTCTTCTGCCTGAGCTGCCTGCAGGCCTATCAATATATCTCCATTTTCGTCTATCTGGACAGGATAAGAGTTCAGGCTAGTGGCCCACGCGGTCTTTTCTGAAACCCGGCCGCTTCGCACGTCAAACACCGCATTGTGCCAAGGGCACGTGAGGTTGTGGCCTTCCAGCGTCCCCTCGTCAAGGGGCCCGCCCTGGTGGGTGCACGTCGCGTCCATGGCATAGACCTTGCCTTCGACCATCGAAAGGACGACAGGCTTGCCCTCCGGCTCTGCCCGCAAGAGGCCGCCTTCCTTCAGGTCGTTCTTGCTGGCGACCTTTATGAATCCCTTTTTCGCCATCATACCATATCAGAACGAGATGAAGATATTTACACATTCGTTGTCAAACCTTGCATCGAATCTAAGGTAACCTTGTTACGCCGCGCAGTCCGGGTTGTATGAGAACTAACTGCTTCTCGACTTGCAACAATGGCAGCGCGCACGCGCCTACTTTTTCGCCTGCTCTCTAAAGTATGGCAGCACCTTGTTGCCAAACTGCTCGATGCTGCGGAAGTAGCCATCTCCCCAGAATCTGATGATAAAGTGGTTGGTCCCGGCCTTGATAAAGCGCTCGAGCATCGCGATCACGTCGTCCGGCTTGCCCACCCCTATCGCGGTCCTTGCGACGCTGTCCGGTATCTTCATTGCAGCGCGCTTCATCTGCTCCATCAGCTCCGGCTTGTCCATGGTGTATTCGGTGAAATACTTGCGAAAGTCGAACTCCGAGTCCAGCGGGATGTCGTGCACCTTGAGGAGCTCTGGCTTGAAGAGGCTAACCTTGACGGCGTTCTTCATCTTGTTCCACGCCTCCTCGCCGTCTTCGGTGAAATACACGTCCACGTCGTTTGCAAACTGAAAGTTGGAAAGGTCCCTGCCCAGCCTCTTCGCGTGGTCCCTGATCACGCCGGCGTGGTGCCTGAACAGTTCCGGCGTGTAGCCGATCGGGATCCAGCCGTCGCCGTAGGTGGCGCACAGCTCGAGGGTCTTTGGTGCTCCGGCCGCGATGTAGACGGGCGGCCTCGGCTTTCTCACGCTCTTTGCCTGGAGGCACGCGTTTATCAGCTTGTAGTATTCGCCGCTATAGTTGACGCGGTGATCAGGATCGGACTCGAAAAGGCGCTCGATGACTTCGAGCTGCTCCCTGAACTTTGTAACGGGCTTGGAAAACTCTATCCCAAAGTCGACCACGTTCTGCGCCTCGCCGGCCCCGATGCCGAGGATGCCCCTGCCTTGCGTTATGCGGTCAAGCGTGATCGCGGACAGCGCGATCGCTGACGGGTGCCTGCGGATCGCGTCAGTCACGCAACACCCGAGCTCGACGTGGCGCGTGATGGCGCCAAGCGCCGCCAGCATCAGCCACGCGTCGTTTACGACCGCGTTCTTCCACTGGGGCACGTTCGAGTGGTCCATCGCCCACACCGAGTCGTAGCCCAGCCGGTCCGCCATCTGGGCGGAAGTCATGACCTGTTGCTCGTCAAGCCCGAGCCGGGCGACGTTGAGTCCCTGCGTAAAGCCGAATTTTACTTTCAAAACACAAATCCTCCAGCGAACGTGAGATAGACATCAATACCCATTTGACACTACAATCTTGGCGGTGTATTTTAAGTCTTTGAATGCGTAGTCGGAATATTCACCACGATCGCACCTCAGTTTGTCAAAATAATATATTCAAACTGTCAATACTGCTTGAATCATCAGGTAAAATCGCTATCGCGCTACCCCACTTTAGAATGCTGGGCACCAAGGACGGCGTTGACGAGCAGTTCATGGGGATAATCGACGACCTCGTGGTCATGGCCGAGAACGACTCGGAGCTGGCCGAGGGGTTGAGGTGGATCGACGCCCAGTCGCAAAAGAACGGCGTCACGTTTTACGAGATGGCCATGATGATCCTGAGAAAGCACATGGCCGAGAGAAGGGCCAAAGAGTGGCTGAAAAACAAGCTCAGCCAGTAGCCGAGCGCACCGCATTATTCACTGCATCCTGAATCCTAGGATCGGTCACGTCCGGGAGGATGTTGAACGGTCCCAGCTGATCCTCCGGTATGAGGTCTGCGAGCGCGTACGCGACATTCACGAGCAGCTGCTGGTTCACCCTGCGTATCCGGTTGTCGAGGATCGCCCTCATCGTGAAGGGAAAGACCAGCGCGTTGTTCGCTCTGTTCTCAAACTTGTAGCTGCCGGTTGCTATCACCCTCGCCCCGGCGTCAAACGCCGCCTTTGGGTGTATCTCGGGGTCGGGGTTTGTAAGCGGGAGTATTATCGCGTCCTTTTTCATCGACCTCACCATGCCGGCGGTCATTAGGTTCTTGACGCCGGAGACGCCGATAAAGACGTCCCTGCCCATGACCGCGTCTGCCAGCGTCGTGACGCCCTCTTTTGGCCTCGTTATCGAGGCGAGCTCGTACTTGTACCTGTTCATGGTCTCCGGCGCCCTCGCGCCAGAGACGACGCCCAGAGAGTCGGTGACCACCATGTCCCTTATCCCTATCGCGTGGAGGATCTTTACGATGCCATAGCCGGCAGAGCCCGCCCCGGCCACCACCACGCTCGCGTCCTCCGGCTTTCTCTTTGTAAAGCGCAGCGCGTTGAGGAGCGCGGCAAGCGTGACTACGGCCGTGCCGTGCTGGTCGTCGTGGAATACCGGGATGTCCAGCTCTTCCGTGAGCCTGTCCACGATTTCAAGCACCTTCGGAGTCTCGATGTCCTCTATGTTGATGCCGCCAAAGACCGGCGCAATGTTCTTGACCGTCCTTACTATTTCGTCGGCGTCAGTAGTCTGCAAACATATCGGAAAGGCGTCGACGTTGCCAAACTCTTTGTACAATAATGCCTTGCCCTCCATCACCGGCAATGCCGCCTCCGGCCCGAGCGAGCCGAGGCCCAGCGTCCTCGTGCCGTCAGTCACGATGGCGACGTTGTTCCACTTGCTAGTGTATTCGTACGCCTTTTGCCGGTCGGCCGCGATTTCCATACAGACCTCGGCGACTCCGGGCGTGTAGGCGATGCTGATTTCCTGCGGCGACCTTGCAGAGACCTTGCTCTTCATCTCTATTTTGCCGCGCAGCCGCCTGTGGAGCTCTAGCGCCTGCTGGCCCAAGGTGACCTTTGGAGCGTTGCGCGGCTTTTTTCTCTTTTTCTGCTGCAAGGTTGCCATCGTGCCTGCTGCTCTGCCCCATTTAGCATATTTAAGAAGTCTGCTCTAGCCTGCTTGAAATCGGCGTGTACTCGCAGCCCATCGGCCCGCAGTACTTGCCGACATAGACCGCCTTTGGCCGATAGAGCGCCGGCTTTGGCGCGGCTTCTGCAAACTTTTCTTCAATGACGTGCGACGACCAGCCCGCTATCCTCGATATCGCGAAAATGGGCGTGTTGAGGTCCATCGGGATCCCCATGCTGTAGTAGAGCGACGCGCTGTAGAGGTCGACGTTTGGGTATATCACCTGCCCCTTGTTCTTTTTCATCCAGTCCTGCGTAGCGTCCTCGGCGCGCTTTGTTATTTCGAACCACTTGTTGTTCTTTTCCCGGGAAATGCGAGCAGACAGCCTTGCAAGGACGTCTGCGCGCGGGTCCGTTGTCCGATATACGGCGTGGCCCATGCCCATTATCCTGCCTCCAGACTGGAGGCGGTTTGCGACCCACTTGTCTACGCTGGAAGGGTCGCCGATCTCTAGCAGCATCTTCATCACCTGAACGTTTGCGCCGCCGTGCAGCTCGCCGGAGAGCGCGCCGACCGCGCCGCTGATGCAGGCGTGCATGTGCGCCCGCGTCGAAGCGATCTCGCGCGCGGCAAAAGTGGAAGCGTTGAAACTGTGCTCTGCGTGCAGGATGAGGCAGATGTCCATCACCTTTGCCTCCTCGGCGGACGGCTCGACGCCCCTCAGCATGTAGAGAAAGTTGGCAGAATGTGACCCTTCCTCGAGCGGGTCGACCACGTGTTGGCCGTTTCTGACCCTGTTCCAGGCCGCGACGACCGCGGGTATTTTCGCGATGAGCGTCGTCGCGCGCCTCACGTGGGCCTCTTTGGAGTTGTCCTCGATGTTGAGGTCATAGTCTGCAAGCTCGGAAACGCACGACTGGAGCACGTCCATGGGCTGGGCGCGCTTTGGCCGGTTCTTCAGGCTCTTTATGAGGGGCTCGGGTATCCCGCGGGCCTCGACAAGCCTGCGCTTGAAATCCGCCAGCTGGTCTCCTGTGGGAAGCTCACCAAAAAGCAGGAGGTAGGCGGCCTCTTCATAGGTAGAGTGCTTTACAAGGTCGAGTATGTCGTAGCCCCTGTAGATGAGCTTGCCGTTCTCGCCATCAATAGAGCATATCTTTGTGTCGGCGACCTCGATGTTGCGAAGGCCGATGT
>DASTTF010000122.1:0-8769 GCA_035760305.1 Nitrososphaera sp. | reverse complement strand
TGCTGGAGGTGCTTGTTCTGCCGAATCGCCGACTGCGCCGCCGCCAGGATGGCGATCGGTATCCTGTGAGAGGACGTGCTGACGTAGTCGAGGCCGGCCGTGCTGCAGAACTCTATCGAGCGGGGGTCGCCGCCGTGCTCTCCGCAGATCCCGATCTCGATGTCCTTTTTCACCCTCCTCGCCATGTCGATTGCCATCTTCATCAGCCTGCCCACCCCCTTTGTGTCGATGCTCTGGAAGGGGTTCACGTTCACTATGCCCTTTTCAAGGTAGAACGGCAGGAACTTGCCCTCGGCGTCCTCCCTGCTAAAGCTGAAGGTGGCCTGCGTCAGGTCGTTGGTGCCAAAGCTTATGAAATCCACAAGGTGGGCGATGTCGTCGGCCACCAGGCACGCGCGCACCACTTCGATCATGCTGCCAAACTTGATCTTTAGCTTTATCCTGTGCCTGTGCTCCACCTCCCGCTTGACCGACTCGAATATCTGCCGGACGGCTGCGAGCTCTTCCACCAGTCCCACCTGGGGCACCATTATCTGGGGCTCGACTGCCACGCCCTCCTTTGCCAGCTCGGCGGCCGCTTCGCACGCCGACCTTATCTGGGTCTCGTAGATTTCAGGGAACGAGATCCCCATCCTCACTCCCCTGTGCCCCAGCATCGGGTTTATCTCCGACAGCTCGTGCACGCGGTGGAGCACCTTTTCAATGCGCGCGATCTCGCCGGCCTTGCCGCCGCCAGACTTTAGTTCAAAGACCTTTTGCATCAGGTCCTCCTCCTTTGGCAGGAACTCGTGCAGCGGCGGGTCGAGCAGCCTGATGGTGACTGGCAGGCCGCGCATCTCTTTCAGGATCGCCTTAAAGTCGGATCGCTGCAGGGGCTCGAGCTCGGCAAGCGCCTTCCTCCGCTCGTCCTCGTCTTCCGCCATTATCATGTTGACAAACTGCAGTATCCTGTCGTGCTGGTTGAACATCCGCTCGGTCCTGCAGAGCCCGATCCCTTCCGCGCCGTACTTGCCGGCGAGGGTCGCGCTCGCCACCGTGTCGGCGTTTGCCCTGATCTTGATGCCCTTCATTTCCGAGGACCACTGCAGGAGCTCCTTGAACTCGGACGAGATTTCCGGCTCGACCGTCGGGACCTCGCCCGAATAGACCCTGCCTGTCGAGCCGTCTATCGTTATCTTTTGTCCTTCGCTCGCCGCCTTTTTGCCGCCCACGCTAAAGCTCCGGCCCTCAAAGTCGATCTCTATCTGCGAGCAGCCGACGACACAGGGCTTGCCCATCCCGCGGGCCACCACCGCGGCATGGGAGGTCTTGCCGCCGCGGCTGGTCAGTATGCCGGCCGACTGGAAGAACGCCGGCACGTCGTCCGGCCTTGTGTCCTCCCTCACAAGGATCACCTTTTCGCCCGACTTGCCAAGCGCCTCCGCCCGGGCTACGTCAAATATCGCAATTCCGCTTGCTGCGCCGGGCGACGCGCCGACTCCTGTCGCGATCGCCCTGTGCTTTGCGCGCGTGTCTATCCTGCGGTACAGGATCTGCTCCAATGCCTCCGGATCAATGCGCTCGAGCGCCGCGGTCTTGCTGATGAGCCCTTCATGGTAAAGATCTATCGACGTCTTTACCGCCGCGACCGCGTTCATTTTGGCGGCCCTTGTCTGCAGGATGTAGAGCCGGCTTTTTTCAACGGTGAACTCTACGTCCTGCGGCTCATGAAAGTGGTTCTCCAGCTTTTCGCACACCTCAAGCAGCTGCCGGTAGACGTCCGGCATTTCGCCGGCGAGCGCGTCGATGTGGTTTGGAGTAGCCTTGCCCGACACCACATCCTCGCCCTGCGCGTTCACGAGATAATCTCCATACGGCCGCTTTTCGCCGGTCTCTGGGTCGCGGGTGAACACCACGCCGGTGCAGCTGTCTGCGCCCATGTTGCCAAAGACCATCGCCACTATGGTGACTGCGGTGCCGCCGGCCATGTCCGGGGTGATGCCGTACTGCCTGCGGTATTCCACTGCGCGCTTGCCTGTCCACGACCTGAACACCGCGTCAATGGCAAGTTCCAGCTGCTTGTAGGGGTCTGCGGGGAATTTCCTGCCCGAGTCTTCGCAGAGCGACTTGAACGACGTCGCGATGTCCTTGACGACCTTCGCGCTTGACAGGTCCTTACCAGCAAGGATACCGTCAAATTTCCGATCGTCTATCCCAAGCACGATCTTGCCGAACATCTGGATGAACCGGCGGTACGCGTCCCACGCGAACCTCGGGTCATTGCTCTGCCTTGCTAGGCCCTCGACTGTTTCGTCGTTGAGGCCGAGGTTGAGGATCGTGTCCATCATGCCCGGCATCGACACCGGCGCGCCGGAGCGCACCGACACAAGGAGCGGGTTTTTCGGATCGCCGAATTTCTTGCCTGTCGCGCTTTCAAGGCGCCTTATCGATTTCCGCGCCTCGTCCATCAGGCCGTCGGGCAGGCGCCTGCCCGCTTCATAGAATTTTTCGCAAATCTCGGTGGTTATTATGAATCCTGGCGGGACGGGCAGGCCAAGCAGGGTCATTTCCGCGAGCCCGGCGCCCTTGCCCCCGAGCAGCATCCTGTTCTGGCCGTCAGCTTCGTCGAAAAAGTATATCGGCCTGACGGTGGCAGGGGCTTTGCCGAAACCTTCCTCTGACAAGAAGATGATCAACCCTTCCGCTGGTTTAAAATGTTGTGTACGCACCGATAATTTCAAATCTTTGCCCCCGCTGTTATAGTAGGGTTTGCTGGCGTCACTCGGTGATCGCATTGTCTGACATTTTGCCAGTCCCATTGCTCATACAGGTCCTTGACCTGTTCGGCACGGTGGTGTTTGCGGTGACCGGCGCGTTCAAGGCGATAGAGCACAAGTCAGACCTTGTCGGGATAGTCATACTCGCAACCATGACCGGCGTCGCCGGCGGGGTGATGCGGGACCTGGTCTTTGGTAGGATACCGCCGCTCGCAATAGTCAACCCGCTGTACGTGATAATCACGGTGGCGACCGGCGTCGCAATGTTTTTCCTCTACAGGGCGCTAAAAAAGCACTGGAACCTTTTCCTGAAATTTGACGCGATCGGGCTCGGCGTGTTCACGATAATCGGCGCGACTTTTGCGTACAACATGTTCGGGCTGAACTTTCTTGCGATGGCGTTTGCCGGGGTCCTAACCGCGGTCGGCGGTGGCATCCTGCGCGACGTGTTTGTCAACGAAATGCCGATAGTGTTTGTCAAGGAGCTCTACGCGTCGGCAAGCTTTATCGGAGTCGTGATATTTTTCGTACTCTTGTCCGCCGGCCTGGACCTCAACATCGCCGCAATACCGAGCATCATAGCGGCGACCGCGCTCAGGCTGCTGGCCATGAAGTACAACTGGAACCTACCGCCGGTAAAAGTCTAGTCTCCAGATCTTCTGCGATTGGCACGCCGCTCCATGAGCGCAATGTCATCCCGCGGCGATTTACCGCCACGCTTAACTACTCTGGTGAGGTAAGTTAAAGGTGAGATTGTAAGTCGTGGCAATGGCAGGATGGTTAAGCTTTGACAGGTCCTCGCACTGCCGATAAGACGAAGCAAAAACACCGGATGATTATCGTCGACGACGAAACCGACATACTTGCCGTATTAAAATCCGGCATCGAAAGAAACATGAACTGTGAGGTCGCTGCATTTTCCGACGCTGCAAAAGCTCTCGATCATTTCAGGAAAAACTGCGACGCGTGCGACATGGTCATATCAGACGTGCGGATGCCCGACATGAACGGCTTTGAGTTTGTGCGGCGCGTCAAGGAAATCAAGCCGGGCGTCAAGGTCATGCTCATGACTGCGTTTGAGATCAGGCAGCCGGAATTTGAAAAGGTGCTCCCCTCGACCAAGATCGACGGCTTTATCCAAAAGCCCGGGACTACAAAGAGCATCTGCGCCACGATAGAAAGAGTGCTCGAAGAATGATTATTTCATGCCGGCCGCGAGCTCGGCTATCTTGCCTGCCCACGAATTTGCCTTGATTATCCCGCTCGCCACGAGTATGCCGCGCGAGCCCAGCTCCATCGCCTTGGCGACGTCGCCCCTGCCGGTAATGCCGGCGCCGCAGATGACCTTGGAGCGCGAGGCCGCCGCCTCTATCGACTTTGTAATTATCGCAGGGTTTTCAGTTGACACCGCCCTTCCGCTCCCGATAAGCTCTGGCGGCTCGATTGCGATAAAGTCCGGCTGAAAGGCCGATACCTCCATGACCTCCCACGGCTCTCTAGCGCACACTATGGAAGTCATGCGCAGGCCGCGGAGGCGCTCCACCAGGCTGGCGATCTGCTTCATCTCGATCCGGTGTTCGCTGTGGTTTATCAGCGAGCCGGACGCGCCGTACGACTTGGCGACTTCGGGCACGAAATAGCCTGTAGAAGAGCCCACTTTTTCATTGTCGACGTGCTGGCAGATGACCGGCATTTTGACGCTTTTTGCGACAAGCGCCAGAGCGGGCTGCGGCGGCGCGACCGCTATCTCTACTTTTAGCTTTTTTGCGACCGCCTGCGCGGCGCGGGCTAGCTTGACAGCCCCCTCTCCCGAAACTTCGCCATAGTTTTTGAAATTGATGATTAGTGGCCGCTTCAACGCTTGCTGCCAGCTTTCGCTTTTGTAGTTGCCGCCTTTGTCTTGCCGTTCATGATGTCTTCGAGGTCGCGGAACTTGCTCTCTAGCTTGCTCATCCTCGCTTCGTAGCCCTTGTTGTATTCCAGCTCGTCGGGGACAAGGGTGGCGGGGTGGATAAAGCCCTGGTTGCGCATGATCATCGCCCGCTCGGAAGCTTGCATCCTCTGGAGGTCCCAGTCGGCGGTTCCAAAGCCGTCGTGCGGCCCGGTGAGCTTGCCGTTGTGCATGCTAAAGAGCAGGCACGAGACGATTGGGATAGAGTAGTTCAGGCTTGCGGAAGAGTTGAGCTTTACTGGCATGAGGGGCATGTGGTGGCTCCCCCTCGTGTTGCCGGCGACATAGTGGGGCTCGTTGAACGCGCTTCCCGCCTCCTCCGTGGCCGGAAAGTTCTTTTGCGTCCTGACAATGGCAATCGGGTCGTCCTTGCCGACGTACGTGCCTGCGATGTTGTGCAGCCTGTCAGTCGACGCCGACACTATCTGGTCAGCGCCGTCAGACGACATGACAGAGTGAACTACAAAGCGGCCGGGGTACATCAGCGCCGCTTCGAGCTCGGCCTTATCCTGCCACATTTTCAGCTCGGCGACCTTGCCGGACATGACGTCCATTATGCGGAAAATGACGCCCTCTGCAAGGCGCTCGTTTATCAAAAGGCCGGTGTTGCTCCGCGCGTCGACGAACATGCGCCAGAGCGGGAAGTTGAACGCGCCCGGCTCTGTCTTGTCCGCCGCAAATACGCAGAACACTTCGCTTGGGCGCTCCTCCATTTCGATTTCGGCCACGCCCGGCCCCATGCCCTTGACGTTGCCCGAGAACGAGTCCTTGAGCAGGTCCTGGCCGGCGCCGTAGAGGCCCTGCTCCTTTGCGGTCTTGGTCCCTTCTGTAAAGGCGTCCCACGCCATCTTGTGGATCTTTTCGTCGTCCACGCCCCTGGTGTGGGTCATTATGATGTGGATGTCGTCGCCCGTATATCCAACGTAATAATCGACAAGCAGGCCCTTTGCGCTCTTTGCAACAAAGTTCTTGACGGTTTCGAGAAGTTTTTCGCTAGGGCACGTGTGGCCCCCTATTCCCCCAATGTCGGCCTTGATGGCGCTAAGTGTGATCCGCATACTGAGGACAAACTCATGGCTATTTGGCTTAAAACTTTTCCGATAACTTGTTAGATAGGACTGGAGCTTGGGCGCCGCGCCACTGAGAGCACGCAGTTTGCGCCCCGATCACGGGCGAAATACAAATAAAGCCCATGGAGCGTTCTTGCTCTATGAGCGCTAGCAAAAAGCCGCACATGAACCTCGTGGTAGTAGGTCATGTCGATAATGGTAAATCAACTACTGTAGGTCATTTGCTTGTTGATATGGGTGCCATTGACCAGAGAACAATCGATGCATATGCCAAGGAATCAGAAGCAACAGGAAAGGGTGATACGTTCAAGTACGCGTGGGTGCTGGACAGCATCAAGGACGAGCGCGAAAGGGGTATCACCATCGATCTCGCTTTTCAAAAGTTCGAGACTCCAAAGTTCTTTTTCACGCTGATCGACGCGCCGGGGCACAGGGACTTTATCAAGAACATGATCACGGGCGCGTCCGAAGCAGACGCGGCCATCCTAGTCATCTCTGTCAAGCCAGGCGAAACAGAAGCGTCAATCGAACCAGGAGGCCAAGGAAGGGAGCACGCTTTCCTTGCAAGGACCCTCGGCGTCAACCAGATCGTAGTTGCGCTGAACAAGATGGACGACGCCAACTACCAGGAAGCGCGCTACAAGGAGGTCAAGGACAACGTCGAAAAGATGCTAAAAATGGTTGGCTACAACACCGCCAAGATCAACTTCATCCCGATCTCGGGATGGAAGGGCGACAACCTGGTAAAGAAATCGACAAACATGGCGTGGTACAAGGGCCCGACCCTTTCAGAGGCGCTTGACACGTTTGACCCGCCAGAAAAGCCGGTTGGCAAGCCGTTGAGAATCCCGATACAGGACGTATACTCTATCACAGGCGTCGGAACCGTGCCGGTAGGCAGGGTCGAGACGGGCAAGATGAGGCCCAACGACAAGGTCATCGTCATGCCATCAGGCGCGCTGGGCGAGATCAAGTCGATTGAAACCCACCACACCCAGATGGAGTCTGCCGAAGCAGGCGACAACATCGGCTTTAACCTGAGGGGCGTAGACAAGAAGCAGATAAAGCGCGGCGACATCATCGGCCCGGCAGACAACCCGCCGTCAGTCGCAAAAGAATTCGAAGCGCGCCTTATCATCATCCACCACCCGACAGCCCTGGCGCCGGGATACACGCCGGTACTTCACGCCCACACTGCGCAGGTGGCGGCAACGATTTCTGCATTCGTGTCAAAGATTGACCCAAGGACGGGCGCCACCGTTGAAGAGAACCCCAAGTTCCTAAAGACTGGCGACGCGGCAATCGTCAGGATAAAGCCGGTGAGGCCGCTTGCAATAGAAACATTCAAGGACTTTCCAGAGATTGGAAGGTTCGCGCTCCGCGACATGGGAACGACAATCGGCGCAGGCGTTGTGCTGAGCATCACAGAGAAGTACGACCCGAACAAAAAGTAGTGAAATAGATGCCACAGGCAGCAAGAATAAAGCTTACGAGCACCAACCTCGCAACGCTGGAAGGCGTTTGCACCGAGATAAAGGGGATGACCGAAAAGTCAGGTATTAAGCTGAAAGGGCCCCACCCACTCCCGACCAAAAAGCTCAAGGTAGTGACCAGAAAGTCTCCTTGCGGCCAGGGCACAAACACCTACGACAAGTACGAGATGAGGATTCATCGGCGCGTGATAGACGTCGGGGCCGACGACAGGGCAATCCGGCAATTGATGCGCCTGAAGATCCCGGACGACGTGTACATCGAAGTGTCCCTAACGCAGTAATTTTTTGTACGAACCCTTCTGGACCCTAATGCGCCGCGAGGCCTCGGGGTGCAGAATTTTTGCCATAATTTCAAGCCCCATTATAGTCCGCGGCCCTGGCTTGCTGAAATACGCGTTCGCGTTGACCGCGTAGACGTCATGATTTTTGACTGCCCTGAGCGACTTCCACTTTTCGCTGCGCGCAAGGGCCGGCAGCTCTTTTAGCGTGCGTGGGATTTCAAAGCCGCACGGCATCAGCACGATAATGTCCGGGTCAAATTCCACGACCTCGTCTATGTCCATCCTGCGCGACGGCTCGCCGGCGGTGCTGATCCCGTTTATGCCGCCGGCATATTCCACCATTTGGGGCACCCAGTGGCCCGCGGTGAAAAGCGGATCAAGCCACTCTATGCAGAGCACCCGCGGCCTGTTCTTTATCTTCATGCCCCGTACCGCGTCAATGCGCTTTTGCAGCGACGCGACAAGTTTTGCGCCTTGCCTGACCCTGCCCACCTTTTCTGCGACATCCATTATGCTGACCAGTATGTCGTCGAGGTCGTGCGGGTCGAGCACCAGCACGTCGGGCTGCCTGCCGAGGATGCTGACGGCCCTGCCGATCTCTTTGGTAAACGGCGAACAGACTTCGCACAGCCCCTGTGCGACTATAAGGTCAGGGTTTGCCTTTTTCAGGACCCTGTCGTCAACGATGTAAATGTCATTGCCGGAGCGCATCAGCTCGACTATCTTGGCGTCTATTTGCCGGCCCGTCATCCTGCCGGGGTCAAACGATGGCCGTATCACGCGGGGCTTTTTCCTTGCCCGAATAGGGAACTTGCACTCGTGTGTCACTCCCACTACCTGGCCGCCGGCCCCCAGCTGGTACAGCGTTTCCGTGGCGCTTGGGAGGAACGAGACGATCCGCACAAGAAGCTGTAAAATTTTCATTCTTAAAAACCTGCCTCATAGGTAGGATTGTTACGTTACATTTCTATGGAGCTGGTATTCCGCCAACCAAAACCATTTTATGGCTTAAAATCTTGTCCATAGCCAATGAACTCTCAAATTGCAGTCGCTGTCGGGCTGGCGGCAGTCCTTGCTGCAGTGCTAGTACCAATATCGACACTCACGCCGGCCTTTGCAGCCACAGTAACCTCGGACATTACGTCGGGTTCGTCAAGCAAAACAACCGATGCCATGGACCCGAACCCAATCAACGCCAACGTTGGCGATACCGTGACA
>DASTTF010000121.1:0-18684 GCA_035760305.1 Nitrososphaera sp. | reverse complement strand
AACAAATGACCAACGCCAAGACTTCATGCAGATCATGTGGAAGCTACCTGTGTCCGGTAGCAATTTGTACTGTTTGTAAAGAGCATGTTGCTTGGGCTTGCCCGGCATGCCTAATGACAGAAGACGTTACCCATGTACATGACTATTGCAGAATATCCTACAGGGAAGCGATTGTCGTCGCGGAATCCGATGCGATTGCCCAGTCTAGCTAGGCGATGCATCGATGCTCCTGTTCGTGATGTTTCTGCTTGCCCGTTCTGGGTGTCAGATCATTTATTCCAAGCTTTGCAAGTGAGTTTGGCTTGTGTCAAAAAAACATTGACATAATTCAATTAATATCGACCAGCGTGCCATAACATGGCATGAAAGGGTACTGTCGCGGATTGTGCGAACAAGTCAAGGCCACTTTTTCGCCGTTGTCAGGTGGCTACTATGGTCTAGGATGCAAGAAGTGTTCATTCTGCGACATATTTATCGATTACAAAGGCATCAGATGCCCATGCTGCAACAAGCTGCTGAGGTCAAAGCCATTGTTCAACAAAGCCAGAAAGAAGCTTCTTGAAGTTCAGCACGTCCACTACTATTAAGAAAGTAAAGTAGGTTAGGTTAGATTTTTGGAGCAGAGAAATACTTTTTGTGTTCGGGATGGAAATTTTCCTCATTCTCTTGATGCTCTGTAGGAGCCATCTGACCAACCGTGTCTTTGACTACGTTGCCTAGATCCTTCAGGTTTGCGGTGGTCACTTGCTTTGTCAGACCTTCAGCTGCTTTGACGATCTTACGAAGATTCATCATATCCAATATCCCATTGAGGCATATAAACAAGAGCCTGAATTAAAAAATGACAACTCACTCAGAGCAGCCATCAGTAACTGACCTCCTTATTGATCATTGAATGCATAATTAGCGCAGCCCCGCTGCCAAACAATTCTTCAAGAGATTCTTCAATCTCCTCCAAGGGCAAGCAATAGTCGCTCTCTAAAGAGATTTTCTTGTGACGGCCTAGATATGCGAGAATGACAGACTTTGCCCCTGGTCCAACTACTTCTAGTGCTCCTTCTATGGCTTCTCTTTTTTTCAGATGTTTTGGATCGATATACCGGGTCATTTCGCCTCAGCGCTTGTCCCTAATATAGGAAACTAGCATAAATCCTAGCTAGGTTTTGCCACTAGAACTTTCTACTAGATTTTGCCTCTATAGCGGCTGGGAACTACTTTAGTTTCTTTAATTTTCCTTCTAATTCCTGAACCTTTGAGTGGTAACCGGCTATGTCCTTTTCAATGCTTTCTTTCACGCTTTCTACTTCGCCTGCTCTCTCCTGAAGAGGCAGGATAGTGGCAAGGGCATAGGCTATTTCTTCTTTCATGTTGTTCAGATATCTGACAACATCTTTGACGTCATTGTGTCCCACAGCGACTTCAAGGCCATTAAAGTAAATTCCCAGATCATTTACAGCTAGTCCGATCTCTTTTTTTAGATTGGCCATGGAGCAAGCATATCTTGCGAGGGATTTAATAAAAAATGGGTGCAAGGAGGATATTGAGACACCTTCTAGATTAATAACATGTTAGGGGTTTTTGACCTTGTCTATGCCCAAAGTGCGGCCAGAAAATTGCTCCGCATGACAGGCTAATGTCCCTTGAATTGGTCTAGTAACTGGCTGACGCTATCGTGCGCCTTGAGGAAGTCGCGCCCTTTCTCGGTTATGCGATACTTGTTGGTGCCCTTGTTGTAGCTCAGCATCCCGTTGTAAAGCAGCACGTTAAGGTATTCCTTCAGCTGGGTAAATGATAGGTACGCCCCGTACATGATTTTCGTCTTGCTCATCCCATCGTCCTTGACAAGTCCAAGGATCTCTGAAATTATTTCAGTCCTGCTCCTGTATTTCACACGAGCATAGCAAACTTTTTTCTTTAAAAATAAGGTGATATATTGTTATGGAATAATCTTCTATCATCCGATTGTTATCGTCGACGTCATGTACGGGTGGAGCGCGCAGTAGTAGGCGTGCTCGCCTGCTCCAATGTCAGCCGCCGGCACGCTGTACTTGCCGGCTGGCGGCATGAACTCGCTGTCAAAGAGCGCGGCCGATTCCGGGTCGCTAGGCCCCGTGCCGCTCGTCGCGGTGTGGAGCGTGGTATCGTCGTTCACCCACGTGATCAGCGCGTCAGAGCCTGCGGTCGCCGCGTCGGGCTCATAGTCCGGGGCGCCCTGCGTGACTGCCCCCTCAAGGATGCTAATCGTGACAATGGTAACATAATCTGACTCGTCGATCTCTCCGCCGCCCGTGCCGGTGTCGTTCCCTCCAGAAACGGTCAGATCTTTTCTGTACGGCGAGTCGACAAACCCTTCCTGCGGTATCGCAGCGTCGAAATTCGTGTAGGTCACGTAGCCGGTGATCGCGCCCAGTGCAAGAAGTACGGGAAAGGCGATAATTCCGGGCTTACCCATCTGCCACGCGTTTGCCCGTTTCCCCTTAATAATTCATTCTGGATCAGGGCTATATTTCAGTCTGCAGCAAGTTTATGCGTGCAACAAAAGCCGATCACGTGCAAGAGTTGCGGGAGAAAGTTCCTAGTGCCGCCGGTCGACACCGGCAGGCAGGAGATATCCGACATCGACGATGCGGCGGCGTTTGCCCTCATCTGTCCCTTCTGCATGGCGCACGCGCTCTACACCCCGAGAGACTTGGAATGACTTTTATTCCAGAGATTTGCACGCGTCTGCGATGGGCGACAACCCTTCGAAATGCGCGCTGTGCGACGCCGACCTCGGTGCGTTCAGGTACCGCCCGATGCCAAAGTGGAACGTTTCCGGTCTGCTGTGCGGCCGGTGCTACGACAAAAGGCTGACCGACCACTACATCGCCCCCGACAGGCGAGAAATAACGAAGAAGTAGCAAAGACTAAATACCAACTTTTCCCTTTATCAGCCATGCCTACTGCATACATCCTCGTGAACTGCACGCTCGGCTCCGAAGAAAAGATAATCAACGAAATTGCAAAGCTGTCCGACGTCAAGGAGGTGCGCGGCACCTACGGCGTTCACGACATATTCGTCAAGGTAAAGTCAGAAAACACCGAATCAATGAACCACACAATCACAAACAAGATCCGCAAAGTGCCCGGCATAACGTCAACGGTGACGCTCGTCGTCATTGAAGAGCAGGGCGGCAAAGGCTAGGCCAGCTCTTTCTTTCGATCTTCTGCCCTTATTCTCTTTATTTCGTACAGTATCAGCCCCGTGCTCACGGCTACCGTTATCCATCCGACTGCTCCAACGATGACAAAGTTGTTGTAGACGGGGATTAAGATGGCTACGGCGGCAGTCGCGATGCCGGCGCACCATATCGCGATCAGGATGTAGATGTGCATTAGCCCCTCATGTCCTCGTCAAAGCCCTGGAAGCGCCTTAGCGTCTTGCCGCACTTTGCACATTTGCTGAACTCTACAAAGTAAAAGTCGCCGTACTTGCGGTAGGCAAAGGATTCACTATGGTTGCAGAACACCTGACGCAGCGCTCCGAGCACGCTATTGGTAGGCGGCAGGGCTTCTTTACTATTTCGTTGATATAGGACTTCATTCAATCACTGCCTGCGGGCCCGTAGCGTAGTCAGGATATCGCGGCGGTCTTCGGAACCGCAGGCCAAGGGATCGAAGCCCTTCGGGCCCGCTCTCAATAATCTTATGTAAGAATCCAATCAGCCTCTTAAATCGGATGTTGTGGCAGGCTTGCTAATGTCGTCAACCACAACTGCGCCGTTCAAGTGCAACGCGTGCGGCATGACGTTTAACACGCAGGAAGACCTCAACTCGCACAACACTCAGGCGCATCCGGAAGCAACGAGGCAGCAGCCATAAAACAATTACGGGCGTCCCTGTAATTTTCCCCTATTTGTCTACCTTGAGGTCTGAAAGCAGCCTGTCGATGTTTGTTATCGGCCTGTTGTCCTTGTCCGCTATCGCCTGCGCCGACGGCGAGTTTTCAAGGTAGTCCGGGATCCTTGCGGCAATCCTCTCCTGGTAGGTGGGCACATGCTCATTCTGGTAGAATATCCCTATCGGGATCTTGTCGCCCCACTCGTTTGACTTTTCAATCACCTGCGCCATCTTTGCATTTATCTCGCTCGGATCGTGCACCACGCCGTCGTAGCTGGTCTCTTCCAGCTTGTAGATCCTCGGCATCGCCTTGTGGGTTTCCGGGTCGACGTTGTCAAGCCCCTGGAACCACTCTTTGGTGTTGATGTCGTTGTACGTCGGGCACGGCTGCTGCACGTCAATGAACGCCAGACCCTTGTGCGCGACCGCCTTCTTTATCAGGTCCTTCAAATGGCGGACGTCGTACGAATAGCCCCGCGCAAGGAATGTAAAGCCGGCGACAAGCCCCAGCGCTATCGGGTTGACCGAGTTGTTGACGTTTGGCTGCGGCAGCGACTTTGTCTTCATGCCCAGCTTCAGCGTGGGTGACGCCTGCCCCTTCGTCAGGCCGTAGACTGCGTTGTTGAATATGATGTAGACCATGTCGACGTTCCTGCGGCCCGCGCTCACAAAGTGGCCGGCTCCAATGCCAAGGCCGTCGCCGTCGCCTCCGACTGCGATCATCTCAAGGTCAGGGTTCGCGAGCTTTGCGCCCTGCGCGAACGGCAGCACCCTGCCGTGCAGCGTGTGGATGCCGTACGTCTTAATGAAATGTGGGGTCTTGCCGGAGCAGCCGATGCCGGAAAATATCGTGGCCTTGTACGGCGGGACCTGCATGTCAGCAAGCGCCATCTGGATCGCGTTCAGTATCCCGAAATCGCCGCATCCCGGGCACCAGTCGTTATGCACGTCCGTCTTGTAGTCTGATAACTTAAGCGCCACTTTTCAACACCTGCCTCCTTGGAGCATTTCCACTCTTTATCCGCTTTACGGCATTATAAACTTCGTCAAGCGACATCGACCTTCCGTTGAACTTTACTATCTGGTAGTCGGCTTCGATGCCTGTGTGCTGGCGCACGAGCGAGCCCAGCTGGCCGCTGTAGTTCATCTCGATGTCAACTATTGTCTTGCAGCCCTTCAGCATCGACTTTACCAGCTCTGCCGGGAACGGGCTCATGAGCCGGACCTGCACGAACTTTGTCTTTATCCCTTCTGCTGCCAGCTTCTCCATCGCGTCCAGCACCGCGCCCTTTGTCGAGCCCCAGCTGATGATTGCAATGTCGCCGCCGCCGTATGCAACTGCCTTGTCCTCGTCCGGGATCTCCTTTAATGCGACTTGCATCTTGTCCATCCTCTTGTCCATCATCTGCACCCTCAGTTCCGGGTCCTCGGTGATGTGGCCCTCCTCCGTGTGCTCGTCGCCGGTGTTCCAGAAAATCGCGTCCTTCGTGCCGAGCACCACCCTTGGGCTTATCGGGTTGTCGGACAGCTTGAAGCGGAGGTAGTTGCCGGCCGCCCCCCTGTCCTTGTCGGTCACCTGCTTTACAATCGAGCCCCTGTCGATTCCGACCTTCTTCTGGTCGAAATTCTTGCAGGTGGTGACGCTGTTTGCTATCGCCTTGTCCAGCATGTGTATCACCGGCATCTGGTAGAGGTCTGCAAAGTTGAAGACTTTGATCGTGTCGTAAAAGCTCTCTTCTATGTCGCCGGACGCAAGCACTATCCTCGGGAACTCCCCGTGGCCGGCGTTTACCGCAAAGATGAGGTCGCCCTGCTCGTGGCGCGTTGGAAGCCCGGTCGAGGGACCTGCGCGCTGGTAGAGCGAAACGACTAGGGGCACTTCGTTGATTCCTGCCCAACCAAGCGCCTCCGCCATGAGCGAAAATCCGGGGCCGGACGTGGCAGTCGCAGAGCGGGCGCCGGTCAGCGCGCTCCCGATCGCCATCGCGATGGCAGCAATCTCGTCTTCAGTCTGCACGACCACCGTCGAGCCCTTTTTGCCAGAATCGTCGAGGTCCAGAATCTCGTTTGCCTCCAGGAACTCGCTGTCGTCTGAAGCCGGCGTGATGGGATAGTACGTCTGGAACCGGCAGCCTGCGACCATCTTGCCAAGCGCAGACGACTGGCTCCCCTGCGCTATTATCATGTCCTTGCCGGTGGGCTTTGTCTTTAGCCGGTAGGCAAAGTTGCTGCCCGCAAATTTCACCTTTGCATAGTTGTAGACGTGCGCGGACGCGCTGACGTTCAGGTCGGCGACTTTTTTCTTTGCGCGGAAGATGAACCGGATCGCCCTTGCCAGCACTTCGCTGTCAAAGTTCAGGATCGCCATCGAGGCTGACAGCGCCATCACGTTTACCATCCTCGTCAGCTTGCTGAGCGCCGGGTCGTTTGCCTTTTGCGCAAACTCTTGCAAGAGCTGGAAGAACGGCACCGGGAACAATATCACGCCGCGGTTTTTTGCGTGGTCCAGCGCGCCCTGAACGGAGAGGGCAAGGCCGGCCTTTTCAAGAGTCTTTGTTATCCGCGCGGCCGCAGGGTCGTCTACTGTCGGCACTTCTGAAAGCAGAGTATTGGCGATGTCTGAATCGTAAATTATCGCGCCGCCCGGCGTCACGTCCTCAAAGTGGCGGAAGATGGTTTCGGCGTCAAACGACGCGAGCACGTTTATTTCGTTCAGGTGCGAGTGTATGGGCCGCTCGCTCACCCTCACTGTAAAGTAGCTGTGCTCGCCCTTGATGTTGGAGTAGTATTCCCTCTTGCCAAAGATGTCAAGGCCGCCGGCAGCGCAGGCGCGGGAAAATATGTTTGCGGCAGAGTCGACGCCGCTTCCCTGAGCTCCGCCAATCACCCAGCTCAGGGAGTTTGTTGTTGCTTTTTCCAACGTGGATTTCTTCACCTGCCCTTCTTTTAATGCTTTAGAGCTAGCCGCCAGTCGCCGCGTCGTAGAGGCAGCATTCGCACGAGTCCTTCTGGCCGCAGTAGGGGCAGACGCACATGCAGGCGTCGATGTGGTTGCCGCAATGCTCGCAAGTCACTTCTTCGGCGCTGCCTGCCATTACAGATGTTCCGCAGGTAAACTAATTATACTTTGTTACCTGACCGTGACCGATTTCGCGAGGTTGCGCGGAAAGTCCGGGTCCGCGTTGTTGTGCAGCGCAAGGTAGTAGGAGAACAGTTGGAGCGGTATGATCTCTACCAGCGGGTACAGCAGCTCGTTGTCCATCTTGGGGATCTCGATCATGGCGTCGTAGATGTCGTTTGGGATGTTGGATATGCCGATTATCTTGGCGCCCCTCGCCTTCACCTCGTGCGCGCTGGAGAGTGTGTCGCAGTAGGTCTTGTCGTCCGGGTTGAGCACAAACACCACAGCGTTCTTGTCCATGAGCGCGAGCGGCCCGTGTTTCAGCTCGCCGGCTGCGATGCCTTCGGCGTGGACGTAGGCGAGCTCTTTCATCTTGAGTGCGCCTTCCAGCGCTATCGGAAAGTGGATCGATCTGCCAAGGAGGTAGATGTCATTCACCTTTGGCATCGTCATGTTCACCAACCGCTCGATGCCGGCGCTGCCCGCGAGCATCTTGGCTATCTTTTCTGAAACGACGTCTCGGTCAAAGCCGACCCTGCCCCCGCTTATGCGATCGATTATCGCGTACACAAGCGACACCTGGCCCGTAAAGCTCTTTGTCGCCGCGACGCCTATCTCCGGCCCGGAGTTTATTGCGAGCGAAACGTCCGCCGTCCTTGCAACCGACGACGTCGGGACGTTGACTATTGACAGTATCTTTGCGCCGGCCACCCTTGCCAGCTTGATGGCCGAGAGTACGTCTGCCGTCTCGCCGCTCTGCGAAATCGCGACTACCACCGTGTCCCTGTCGATCGAGTCCATGTTATACTGGAACTCGCTTGCCATCACCGGCTCAAAGCGCTTTTTTAGAAAGCGCGATCCGAGCATCGACGCGATGAGTGATGTGTTGTAGCTGGTGCCGCTGCCAGTGACAATGACGTTGCCGGCGCTTGCAATCGCGTCACAGAACGCCTTTATCTTGTGCTCCTCCTGCAGGGTCGCGGCCTTGATGCTTGTCCTCTGCTCAAATATCTCCTTGATGGTGTAGTGCGCAAACTCGCCCTTGTTGACGTCGGCGAGCTCCCACGCGACTTTTGTCACGGCCCTTGCCACCGGCTCGCCGCCGAAATTAAAGATGTTGATGCCGGCCTTGTCGATCACCGCGATGTCGCGGTTGTCAAGGAACATTGCCTGATCGGTGTGCTGTAGAAAGCCGAGCACGTCGCTTGAAGCGTAATGGGCGTTGTCTGAAATCCCGATGACAAGCGGCTCGTCGAGGCGCGCGCACGCAAGCGTCCCGCTTGCAAACATGGCGACAAACGCGTACGACCCGTCCAGCTGCTTCACGGTTTCCATCATTGCCGCTTTGACGTCCCCGCTCGCGCTGTAGTGGTCCTCGAGCAGGTGCGCAATGACCTCGGTGTCAGTCTCGCTCCTGAAATTATGGCCCCTTTTCATCAGCTCTGCCTTGAGCGGAACATAGTTTTCAATGATGCCGTTATGCACGACCGCGATGTCGTTTGTGCAGCATGAATGCGGGTGGGCGTTGTAGTCGGTGACGCCGCCGTGCGTGGCCCACCTAGTATGGCCAATGCCTACAAGTCCTTCCATCTCTGCAAGGTTCAGGTTATTGTTGACCTGGTTTACCTTGCCAATGCCCTTTCTTACCGAAATCCTGTTCCTTGAAAGGGTGGCGACTCCGACGCTGTCATAGCCTCTATATTCCATTCTCTTGAGGCTGTCGACCAGCGCAGGTGCGACAACATTCTTGCTGATAATTCCAATGATAGAACACATTCAGTGAATGACTGGACAGTGGACTTTTATCGATTGAGTAGTTGTACTCTGGGCTTATTTGACTGAAAAATCAGAGTGCATTTTTTCCACGTCGCGTCGAGGGTAAGATTCTTCAGTGCGCAAAATGTAGCGCAACTCCAGAAGCTGTTTTCCTTAGAATCAAACGTAAGATGCCAACGCACGAATTTTGCTTCCGGGTTATTACGCCCGGGTATTTGGTTAAAGTGTATTGTCAGACCATTCCGGGCCGGACGGCGAGCGGTGCTCGTCATGCGGCAACCCGCCAATCACGGATAACTTTACCGGCGAGATCGTGTGCAGCTCGTGCGGCATTGTCCTCAAGGAGAGAGTCGAGACGCTGTCGCCGGAGTGGAGGTCGTTTTCCCCGGCCGACGACAGGGCGAGGGGAGGATTCCCGTCTTCGCTCCTGATACACGACACCGGGCTCTCCACCTACATCGGCACGGCGGCCGCGCCCGCGCCGGACCAGCAGTCTGATCAGGGAAATTCCAATGGTAATAATTCCGTTTACGTGCACCGCGCCTCCCGCCCGATCCCGGTGAACAGGCTGCGCAAGCTGAACGCCATGTCCGTTTCAAGCGCGCCGATTTCAAGGAACCTCAAAAAGGCGACGTGGGAGATAAACAGGGTGTGCAGCAGCCTCGGGCTCGCGTGGCAGGTGGCAGAACGATCTGCGTACTTCTACAGAAAGTCTCTGCAAAAGAGCCTGATAAAAGGCAGGTCGATCTCGGGGTTTGTCGTCGCTTCGATCTACCTTGCGTGCAAGGAGAGGATGATACCCCGGACCATAGACGAAGTCTGCAGGGCTGCCGGAGTCGACCGGCCCTTTGCCACACACTGCTACAAGATCCTGATAGGCGAGATGCACATCGAGCCCCCAATCACCGACCCGTTTCGAAACATCGCCAAGATTTCTGCAAAGGCAGGAGTCGAAGAGCGGGTGTCCAGGAGGGCGAGGGAGATCCTGTCGTCAGTCGCAAGCCACACAGCGGTGACGGGCAAGAACCCGCTCGTGTTGGCAGCTGCTGCATTGTACCTGGCGACGGTGGAGCACAAGCTGAACGTGACCAAGACGGTGATCGCGGATGCGGCCGAAGTCAGCACCATTTCGCTCCGCAAGAGGCTGGCGGACATTATGCACGCGCTCGAAGACGTCAGTCGGAAATAAGGCCGGCCCGCGCAAGCAGAAACACTGCAAGCAGAGTTAGGGCAGGCAATAGCAGCAGGAACTGCTCGCGCCCCTCCGCCTTTGCCTTCTGCATGCTCCCGCGGCGCAGGTTTTCCTTTTAACAGCTGCAGAATATTCTTACTGGGCGGCGCAGCCTGCAGACGCCATTACGCTCTTTCTCATCTGGAGCTCCAGCATGCCCGCGAGCGGCCCGGCCTCGAGCACAGAGTCGGCGACCTGCTGCCGGTAGTCCGGGCAGACTGTAAAGATCCCGGCGCCAAGCTTGTCCGCAAGCAGGTTTTCATAGTATGCAGTTGCTTTAACGTCCCCGGCCAAGCTTGCTTCCCTGACCTGCGATCCGTCGTCCCAACGCTCAAACCCGTAATGCTCGTGGCCTGACGCGGCGATTGAATACTGGCCCAGCGGCAGGCGCAGGCTGAGCGGCGTAAAGCCCTCGGCTACGACGTCCCCTCCGCGGCTGACCGTCACGTGCATGCCCCTGACGCTGTTGCCGAGGTTATCGTAGCTTTCGACGCGCAGGTCGGCAAGCTCGCTCCTGTACACCGCGACCAGCTCGGCGGCGCCGGCCAGAGTTACGCTATGGTAGGTGGACGTTTCGCCGTCCTGCCAGTTTGAAAAGACAAAGCTCTGATAGTTCCCCGCGCCGACATCGTACGTCCCTTCAGGCAGCAGGAACCTGGCGGGGCTAAAGCCGGTGATGACTACCCTGTCGTTCCTTTTGACCTCCATCCAGAGCCCCCTTATCTCGGCGCCTTCAGAGTCGACGGTCCGGACCTGCAGCTCCTGGAGCGCCGTCCCTGAAACGGCGTGATCTTCAAGCGCCTCCTGGTATTCCTCGAACCACGGCTCGAGCGCCGTGTACTTGCTGGTCGAAAAGTGGTAGCCTATCCCTCCCTGCCATGCCTCTATTGTGTCTCTCGCGGCCGATTCCTCGTCAACCCCGTAGCCCATCACATTTGCAATGTCGTTGCTAGAGATCCCCATGAAGCGTGTCGCGGGGTACTTGGAAAACCAGTCGATGTGGGACGCAAGCCGCCACTGGTGCTCAAACGAAAGGATGTCGCTCACCGACATGACCTTCTCGTTGACCAGTATGGTGCCCGGGTTGGCGATGACCATCCTTTCGGCGCCAAACGACTTTGCATAGTCATAGATCTCCCGGTAGTGGTCGACTTGCCAGTCGTAGTGCAGCGTCGCGACTTCGTCTAGGAACGCGCCGTCGGCGCCGTTGTCAAGGCCGGTCTTCATTTCCTCCAGAACATTATCGAGGTCCCGATCGCCGTTGCCGGTGGCGACGTACACCAGTACCTTGATGCCTGCGGTGTGGAACCTGTCCACCACTTCCGGCTTCAGGTTTACTTGGCCGGTCGAAGTGTGGTACGGGCTGATGACAAACTCGGGCCTTGCCGCGATTATCCTTTCGATCTCCTGGCCCATCTCGCCCCTGCCGTCAGAGTACCAGCCGTAATAGATCACAAACTTTCTGTACGTCGTCGCGCCCTGCTCTGGCGCGGCGGCAATCAAGGTGGATGATGAAAGAAACGACAGGAAGATCATGGCAAGGAATCCTTTTAGTTTCAACTACCAGTAGTTTCCAACTTTTGAGCCTATTTAAGACGGAAGAAACTGTGTTGCAGAAAATTGTCTTCCGGGCATGCTTTTATTCAGAGGCCGCCCTATTACACTGGTGAGGGTCTTTAGCTTCATGTGCCCTGCGTGCGGCTACCAGTCGAGGCACCAGTTGGGGACGCCGGACATGGACCAGATCCTGACCGACGTCAACACCGAGTTTGCGCAATACAAGCTGTTCGTGTGCAGGAAGGAGAAAAAGTTCGTCCACGCGGACTTGCAGGACGCGCATTTTGAAGGCAGGTGCCCGTCTGACGCGACCGAGCTTGAAGAGGTGGAGGACCCCCGGCAGGCAAAGTGCCCTCAATGCGGCAAAGAGCTGGAGATCGGTGAGATCAAGCCGCTGGCTACTGACAGCTCGGCAGAATAATATTATATCCTTCCCTTCCTAGAAACCTCAGGCAATGGCGCTGAATCTCGCTCAAAAGATAATATCGGCCCACTTGGCGGGCGGCAGGATGGAGCCGGGCCAGGAAATAGGCCTGAAGGTAGACCGCGTGCTCATGCAGGACGCCACCGGCACCATGGCGTGCCTCCAGTTCGAGGCGATGGGCATGCCGCGGGTAAAGGTGGAGCACGCCGCAATCTATGTCGATCACAACATCCTGCAGACGGGGTTTGAAAACGGCGACGACCACCGCTTTTTGCAGACTTTTGCATCAAAGTACGGAATACACTACAGCAAGCCGGGCAACGGCATCTGCCACCAGGTGAACCTTGAGCGGTTCTCCATACCCGGCAAGTTATTGATAGGCTCTGACAGCCACACCCCGACTGCAGGCGGGGCCGGCATGATGGCGATAGGTGTAGGCGGACTCGACGTCGCAGTGGCCATGGCCGGCGCTCCGTTCTACACAAAGATGCCCAAGATCGTCGGCGTGAAATTGGCAGGCAGGCTGAGGTCGTGGGTCACCGCCAAGGACGTCATCCTCGAAATGCTTCGCAGGCTCACCGTCAAGGGA
Source organism: Nitrososphaera sp. (assembly GCA_035760305.1). Classification (GTDB taxonomy): domain Archaea; phylum Thermoproteota; class Nitrososphaeria; order Nitrososphaerales; family Nitrososphaeraceae; genus Nitrososphaera. Next base: position 6,107 of record DASTTF010000121.1, on the reverse strand, counting down.
GGCGTCGGCAGGGTCTTTGAATACTATGGAGAGGGCATCAAGAGCCTAGGCGTGCCCCAGCGGGGCACGATTTGCAACATGGGAGCCGAGCTTGGCGCCACCACTTCGCTTTTCGAGTCCGACGAGATCACGCAGGATTACATGAGCCGGCAGGGCAGGCCGCAGGATTACCGGCGCATTGCTGCAGACGCCGGTTGCTCATACGACGAAGACATGGAGATAAACCTTAGTGAACTGGAACCAATGATAGCGCTCCCCGGATCGCCCGACGCGATTCACAAGGTCCGCGACGTGCAGGGCCAAGACGTGCACCAGGTGCTCATCGGCTCGTGCACAAATTCCAGCTATGTTGAAATGATGACGGTAGCGCACGTTCTCAAGGGCAAGAAGGTTCACCCAAACGTCACGATGGCGATCAACCCCGGCTCAAAGCAGGTGCTGGAGACCGTGGCCCGCGACGGCTCGATCTACAACATCATTGCATCCGGCGCGCGGCTGCTGGAGAGCGGCTGCCAGGGCTGCATCGGAATGGGATCTGCGCCGGGCACCGACTGGGTTTCCATCCGGTCGTTCAACCGCAACTGGCCGGGGAGGAGCGGGACAAAGGACGACAAGGTCTACCTGACGTCGCCAGAAGTGTGCGTGGCCTGCGCCGTAACGGGCAAGATAACCGACCCCCGCGACCTCGGCGAGTACCCGAACATCCCGTGGCCAGAGCATTTCGTTATCGACGATTCCGGCATAGTGCCTCCGGCGGCAGCGCAGTACGCCGGCAGCCTCGAGGTTTCGAGGGGCCCCAACATACGGCCGCTCCCGCTGCGCCAGCCGATGGAATCTGTATTGCAGGGCGAGGTGCTGATCAGAGTAGGCGACAACATCAGCACCGACGCGATCATGCCGGCGGGCGCCAAGATACTGCCCCTACGGAGCAACGTTCCGGCGATAAGCGAGTACGTGTTCTACTGGCTCGACCCGGACTTTGCGAAAAGAGCCAGGGAAAAGCACGGCGGCTTTATCGTCGGCGGCGAGAACTATGGCCAGGGTTCCAGCAGGGAGCACGCGGCCCTTGCGCCGATGTACCTGGGCGTCAAGGGGGTGATCGCAAAGTCGTTTGCGAGAATCCACAGGGCAAACCTCATCAACTTTGGCATAATCCCATTCGAGTTCCAGAACAGCTCCGACTTTGACCTGCTGGAGCAGGGCGCGCCGGTGACGATAGAAAACGTGGTTGGCAGCCTAAAGCAGGGCGGCAAGACGATGGAAGCAACAGCCGGCAAGGGCAAGGTAACTCTCAAGGTCGACCTGACGCCTAGGCAGAGGGACGTCCTCCTGGCGGGCGGCCTGCTCAACTACATCAGGACAACCCAGCAGCAGAGATCGTAATGGTCAACAAGTTCCTGATAGCTATTGCGGGCGCCGTCGCGGCGATGGCCGTGCTTTTGCTTGTGCCGAGCTTTAACTCTCCCCCGGAACAGCAGCAGGACCTGAGCATCGAATACAGCAGGCAGAACCTTACCCGCCTTGAAGATGGCCGGCTCGTCGCATCAAGCGCCGAAAATTTCGTGATCAGAAACGACCGCTCTGCCGTTTACCGCAACCTGACCGGCGGGCCTGACGTGGAGCAGTTCACGGTGAGCGGCGAAGAGATGAACAGCCTGAAAGGCCTGGTGATCACGACTGGCTTTATGCAGGTCGATGGGGCCGATTATCCGCAAAAGGAGGGTCTTGCCAACCTGACAAAGTACACGCTAATGCTGAGGTCCGGCGCTGATTCTAAAACCATCACGTGGGTCAACCTCGAAGCCTCCGAAGTATCGGTCCCTCCCATAGTGAGGAACATCGGGGCGCAGCTGGACGCCATCATTGAAAGGCGCGCCTGACAGAAAATATATAGAGCATTTGAGTGGATGAGTTGTATATAATGACGATATCCCTCGTGGCTACCGAGCCAAAACCAAAGGGCGTCAGGGTAGAGATTGTAGAGAATGCCCGCACGGTTCGCGGGACCACTCTGCTGAAGCGCGGCTTTGCGCACATGTGCAAGCACGGGGTCGTGATGGACGTGACAAACGTTGAGCAGGCCGTCATCGCGGAGGAGGCCGGCGCGGTAGCAGTCATGGTTCTTGACAAGCTGCCTTACGACGTCAGGAAGGCCGGCGGCGTGGCAAGGACCGCGAGTATCAAGGTAATACAGGAGATAATGAACGCTGTCACCATCCCAATAATGGCGAAATGCAGGATCGGCCACACCGACGAAGCAAAGGTGTTAGAAGTCACTGGAGTCGACATGATCGACGAAAGCGAAGTGCTGACGCCTGCAGACGAAGAGCGCCACATCTGGAAGTGGGACTTTACGACTCCGTTCGTCAACGGCGGCAGGAACCTGGGAGAAGCGCTACGCAGGATCGAAGAGGGCTGCGCGATGATAAGGACAAAGGGCGAGCCGGGCACCGGCAACGTGGCCGAGGCAGTCACGCACATCCGCATGGTCAACAGCGAAGTGCGCAGGATACGTTCGCTCTACCAGGACAACGACAGGCAGGAGCTGATGAAGGCAGCGCGCGAGCTCAAAGTGTCGTACGCGATGGTCGAAGAGACGGCGCGCCTTGGGCGGCTGCCGGTAGTCAATTTCGCGGCAGGCGGCATCACCACGCCGGCGGACGCGGCGCTGCTCATGAACCTTGGCTGCGACGGCGTGTTCGTCGGCTCGGGCATATTCAAGTCAGACGACCCGGCCCAGAGGGCAAGGGCGGTGGTGCTTGCGACGACATTCTACGACGACGCCAAGATAGTCATGGAGGCGCAAAAGATGGTCGACGAGAAGAAATCGCTGCTCGGCATGGACACCAAGAACCTGGAGCTTCGCATGCAGGAAAGGGGCCAGCACGCTTGAGCGGCAAAAAAAAGTCGATCACGATTGGAGTTTTAGGCTTTCAGGGCGACATTGAGGAAAATGTCGCGGCGACGAAACAGGCTCTCCACGAGATGCAGGTGGAAGGCAGCGTCGAGCTGGTGCGCTACCCCGAAGAAGTGGAAAAGGTAGACGGCCTCATCCTGCCGGGAGGCGAGAGCACGGTGCAGAGCACGCTTGCGGCAATACAACGGTCGCTGCCAGTCATAAAAAAGCGAATCTCTGAGGGGATGCCCGTGATGGGCACGTGCGCGGGCATGATCATGCTCTCCCGCAGGGCGTTTGACAGGGTGGTCGGCGACACGAAGCAGAAACTGATTGGCAACCTCGACATCGTCATCGAGCGCAACGCCTTTGGGAGGCAAGGCGACTCGTTTGAGGCCGACCTTTCAATAAACATGCTCGGCAAGGAGGCTTTCAAGGGCGTCTTCATCAGGGCCCCGGCGGTCAGCGAGGTAGGCAAGGACGTCGAGGTGATTGCAAAGCTGAACAGCAAGGTAGTGGCGGTCAGGCAAAAGAACGTCATCGGGACGGCGTTCCATCCAGAGCTCTCGGGCGATTCCCGGATGCACAGACACCTCGTCAAGATGGCGTTCGACTACAAGCACAAGAACAGCGCCTGAGTGTGCCGTTTAGTGCTCCTTAAATAGTAGAGTCCCCAAAAGCAGATACTTTCTTATAGTAGACATCATCATAGAAAGGTTACGATATGATGCCCAAAAACGGCTACAACTACAGGCTCAAGGCCTCCCTCGAGCGGGCGTTGAGCGTTCTGGGTGATTCTTCAAAGCAGATCCTCATGTTCTACATGACCGACCATTACGGCATTTCGTTTGACGACAGGGAATGCTCGATCGGCGAGATAGAGGCTGCCCTGAAAGGCGTCCTTGGCTCCGGCTCTGCGATAATCACCGAGAGGATGTACAAGGAGCTTCAGAGCCTGCCAGAATAGCCGGATCTCAGATTCGGGTAAATCTATTTTTACTAGCCGCTATAGGAAACTCTAGGAGCAATGGGGAGCGCAGAACACTGCAGGGACGTGTGCCTGCTGGACGACAACATCCTCCTGGCGGCAATCATTGAAAACGCGAACCTGCTGGGCGTGCATTCTAAAAAACCCATGGCCCCCCCGAACGAGCACCGCTTCAAGGTCCTCCGCATCCAGGCAGAGCTGATGGTCTCGATGGCAAAGAACAACGAGGACTTTTTCGGCGAGCTCGGCTACCTTATGTTCCACAGCAGGCACCTCGACATGTTCCTCTTCCCCATGGGCAGGAGCCGCAAGCTGCGCGTACTGGCAGTCGCGGTAAAGCAGCCCTATGACCACGAAGACATCGTCGACAGGGTCATGATGCACATGAGCAAGATGAAGGACTAGCCCGCGAAAAAGAACGCGATCGCGATAATGACATAGACTGCCGTCAGCATCACGCCTTCAAACCAGTTGCTCCTGCCGTCGTGCACGATCAGGTTCAGGATTATCGCGGCAAGGAACAGCACTGCAAGCTCGAGCATCGTGAACACGAGCGTAAAGGGCTGGCCAAGCGCAATGCCTGCAAAGACCAGGATCGGGACGACGAACAACGCGATCTGCGTGCCCGAGCCGGCGGCTATTCCGATCGACAGTTCCATCTTGCCCCTCCTTGCCAGCATGATCGCGCTGCTATGCTCTGCCGCGTTGCCGACAATGCCCACAATGATTGCGCCCACAAACAGCTCGCCAAAGCCGAACTCTTCGCCCGTCTGCTCCACAGAGCCCACGAGTATCTCGCTCACCACTATTACGCCGACCATGCTGGCGGCAAGCAGCAGGAATGACTTTTTCTTGCTCCAGTGATCGTGATGATCGCGGCTTTGTGGCAGCGCTCCCTCTACTGTCTCCGGCTCTTTGGCGTGCACAAACAGGTGTTTGTGCGTAAAGAAAGTGAACACGATCCCGAGGACGTAGACCAGTATCAGTATGATTGCAAGCGAGTCGCTCAGCAGCTGCACGCTTGTGCCGCTTTCTTCGCCAGGCAGCACAGTGGCCACCAGGATTGTAGGGATGGCAAGGCCGATTATCGCAATGAACAGCATCGACGACTGGAAGCCAATGTTCTCCCGGCTGAAGCGCTGCTCCTTGAACTTGAAGCCGCCGGCGACGACGCTTAGGCCGAATATCAGGAGGATGTTGCCGATTATCGCGCCCGTGATCGACGCCTTGACGAGGTCGATCAGCCCCGCGCTGATGGCGACGACGGCGATAATGATTTCGGCCGCGTTGCCAAACGTGACGTTCAGGAGTGACCCCGTGGTGGCGCCGTAGTGGGTCGCGAGGTGCTCGGTAGAGTCGCCTATCAGTTTTGCCAGCGGGATCAGGGCTATTGCAGCGACCACGAACAGGACGATGTGGCCGGCATTGGCGAACTCTAGCGCGGCCGCTATCGGGGCGAATATGAGCAGGAAATAGATGGCCGATGATTTTGTTAGCTTGACTGACTTGAGCAACTGCGACTTTCCATAATCAGCTGCCCATCATGCTTTAATTGTTTTTACAAATCGCTGCCTAGCAGTTGCAAGCGCTTGTTATAGAAAAGGTGCGGGGGGTGGGATTCGAACCCACGAATCCCTAAGGAACAGGGTTGTAGGAACCAGTCCGGCTCATTCTAAGCTTCGCACCCTTCTTTTGCTGTAAAAGAAAGAGACCTGCGCCGTTGACCGGGCTTGGCGACCCCCGCCCAAGCTGCAAGAGCCGGCAGCCAAATTTATCTATTTATAGGTTGACAGCAATTGAAGACCGGATGCAGACCGCAAGGCCGCGGCTCTTTGGCACGAACGGGGTGCGCGGCGTCTACGGGCAGGAACTCACCCACGACCTCGTGATCGACCTCTGCTATGCGCTGGGCACCTACTTTGGCAAGGGCCCTGTCGTGGTCGGGTACGACGGGCGCAGGTCGAGCCCTGTCCTGTCGAGGCTCGTCAGGGCGACTCTCAACTCTGCAGGGCTGGACACCGCAAACGCGGGCCTGGTCCCAACCCCCTGCCTGCAGTACGCAGCAAAGCGCCTCGGCTACAGCGGCGGCATCATGATAACCGCGTCCCACAACCCGCCCCAGTACAACGGGATCAAGTCCACGGCGCCGGACGGGGTCGAGATCTCGCGGGAGGACGAGCTAAAGGTTGAGGACATCTACTATTCAAAAAGGTTCACAAGGAT
>DASTTF010000120.1:0-6728 GCA_035760305.1 Nitrososphaera sp. | reverse complement strand
TTGAGTTAGGACGATGAAATCACCTTCAAGGGCACGCTTGATTATCTCGTTGTCGTCCGCTCCTTCTCCAATAAACTTTTTGACATTCCTAAAATCGAGGTTCTGCGACAGGAATTTTTCAGATTTTGAGATATTTTCGTCAACAAGATAGTTCATTAAACACGACTTAGAGGGTCGTCAGTTAAGGGTTTCGGGCAGAGCTAGTTTTATTAGCAAGTAAGTAATTACTACTAGGTATGCCAGAAGAACCAATGAACGGCAAGGGCGCCACGTGCGCAATCGTGGGCGTCTGGGAAGTATTGGGAAGAAGGTGGTCTCTCCACATACTAAAGAACCTCAGCACAAGGCAAGTCATCAGGTTCAACGAGCTAAAGCGGTCATTATCAGGCATCAGCAGCACGGTGCTGTCAGAGCGCCTGTTGGAGCTAGAGCGCGAAGGATTGGTCACGAAAAAGATCTACCCGGAAGTGCCGCCGAGGGTAGAATACACCATCACGCCACAGGCAAAAGAACTTGAAATAATAATAAAAGAGCTGGCCCGATGGGCCAACAAGTGGAAGAGCCCGGAAATAAAGCCACTGGCCGCGAAAAAATAGCTAGTGCAGCTTCTGGAACTGCTTCTCCTGCGCGCTGACCACGCCTACTTCGACCACCGGCCGCTCGCCTAGCGCCTTTTCTATAGCCTTGTTGCTCAGCGCGGCTGCCTGCTCGACGCTCATGTCGGCGCTGTATTCGCGCTGCACCACGTCCAGCGCAATGTCAGACGACTGGCCTATTGCAAAGCCAGAGCCGCGCATGAAAGTGCCGCTCGGGTCAACCTGGTAGAGCTGCACGCCCATCTGGTCGATGCCGGCCACGATCACCGAAGCCGCCTGCGGCCTGACCGCGTATATCGTGTAGTTGTGCAGGAACGATCCAAGGTGCTTTGCAAGCGATCCGACGTCTATCGGGCTCTCAAAGTTGAGCCTGTGCTTTTGCGCCTCAAGCCTCAGCTCTTCGATCAGCTGCAGGATGTCGCCGATGTAGCCCGAGCCGGTCGCCCCGACGTGGCCGTCTATGGCGAATATCTTTTCGGCCGGGTCTATAAGCGGCCTGACCGGCTTGATGTGGCTTGCCAGGAGCGCAAACGCCGGCGTCTTTATCCCTATTGTAGTCGAGCCCCTCTTTACCGCTTCGAGCGCGCTGTCGACTAGCACCAACCGGCCTTCAGGCCCGTAAAAGTACGGGTACCTCGACCCGTAGCTTCCAGCCTCTGCCATCTACCTTGCGACCTCCACTACTAGGTTCGGGATCACCAGCACGTCGATGCCGTTGCCAGAGCCGGGGTCGCGCTCCATGGCTGCGGACACTGCCTTTGTGGCTATCACCTTGGCCTCCTCGTTCGTGATCTCTTTGTGGTACGTGCTCTCTAGCACGCCGTACGCGATCGGCGAGCCCGAGCCGGAGGAGGCAAAGTCCTCGCTCGTTATTGCGCCGCTCATGTCTGCCGCATAGATGTGCGCGCCGTCCTGGTCCACTCCTGCCACCAGCAGTTCAACGAAATACGGCTGGTAGTTCTTCATGCCAGAGTACGCAATGTTGGCGATCAACCGAGCCGACTCCTTTACTGTCAACGGGAATCCTCTCCGCAGCTCGATCAGCTTGCGCTCCGCCTTTGCCATCTTGATCAGGTACTCGGCATCGGACAGCTGCCCCGCTATTGCTACTGCGAGCGTGTCGTCTATCTTGGCTATTTTTTGCGTTATCTTTGACCCGATGAAAAAGCCCTTGCTTGCCCTCTTGTCAGAGCCCAGCACGACTCCCCCATTGGTCTTGATGCCTACTATCGTTGTCATCTTGCTCTATTATAGAAAGGCGTGGGGTAAATTGACCGGCAATGCTGGAAAACGGTCACAGCTAGCTGTACGAGACGCGGTGGTCGACTGCGTATGCGCCCACCATGCTCTGCATCGCCTTTGTTATCTGCTCGTATATTGCGTACGATCCCACCATCGCGTCCATCTTTTCCTTCTCTGTCAATGCGTTGGTCTCGATGACAATATAGTCGGAGATCATGCGCAGGTTGATCTGGAACGAGCCGTCGTCGCTTGTCCACTGGAGGGTGTAGCCCGTGCCGCTTTCGATCATACCCATCCACCGAAGGTTCTTGAACCACCTGCCCACCAGCTGGCGCACGATTTCAGAAGCCCTGACGTTGAGCGGGATGTACGACTGCAACAGCTGCATGTATTCCCTGCCCTTTGGGCTGTGCAGGCCGGCCCTTGAAATCGCGGATTCGCCGCCCTTGCTGAGCCTGTAGCCCACCGGGGACTTTTCCACGAGTCCCATTTCCTCCAACCTGTGCAGCGCCCTGGATAAACTCTGCTGGTGCAGGTTGAGCTTGCGCATCAGGCCCTTGAAGGAATAGTTTGACCCGGATTCGTTCAACACCGAAAGGACCTTGTTGTCGTTATTGTGAAAGTCGTCTAGAGAAAGCGGCTCCTCTTCGACGAGTATCTGAGTCGTCTTGCCAGAAATTACCTGCTTTTCCTTTGCAGAATCCTCTGGCTTGGCCTCTTCCTTGAGGGTTGACTTTGCCGTCGCGTCGCCTTCCACCTGCATCTATAATGCGCTCCGCGAAATATAAGTTGTAAAGTAACTATCTGGTGAGTTGGTAAGCAAAATGCTACTAGTACACCTCGATTGACTCTTCCTTGAAGCCCATCTTTACCAGCAGGCCCTTTGTCGCCTCCCGGTGGTCGCCCTGCAGGATTATCTGGCCGTCCTTGAACGTGCCGCCCGTGCCTATGCTGGTCTTTAGCTGCCGAGTCACGTCCTTGGCGTTGTGGTTGTCCTGGAGGCCCGACACCACCGTCACGGGCTTGCGGAACTTTCTGACGTCCTTTGTAATCACGATGCTCGTCTCTCCCTTTTCGATCTCTTTAATCAGGTCGTCCATCGAATCATGGTCGGACACTAGGGTTGTCATCACAGCCCATGCTTTTGAGCGTTGTTATTGAAAAATAGGTCATGGGCGCTCGTCCACCTGTATCGGGACCTGGATCTGGCGCCCGTAGCGGTTGACAGTCAGCGTCAGCTGGTCGTTTACGTGCTTTTTGCGCACGTGCGAAGCGATCTGCGACGGGTCCTCCACCCTGCTGCCGTCAATGCCTTCAATGATGTCGCCCTTGCGCAGGCCGGCGTCGTCCGCCGGGCTGTATGGCTCTACCTTTGCAATGAGCGCGCCCTCGCTTGCGGGCAGCCCGTAATAGCGCGCCAGCTGCGGAGTCACCTTCATCGACGCGACCCCGATCCACGGCCTAGTCACCCTCCCCTTTTCTATCAGCTCTTTCAGGATCGACTTGGCGGTGTTTACCGGGACTGCAAAGCCGATCCCTTGCGCGTAGGGCATGTTGGCCGTGTTGATCGCTATCACTTCGCCTTTCGTGTTGACGAGCGGACCGCCCGAGTTGCCCGGGTTTATGGCAGCATCCGTCTGTATGAGCTCCAGCACTCCGCTTCTTGCCTGTATGCTCCGGTTCAGCGAGCTGACGATCCCCGCGGTCACTGCCGGCCCGCCGGTCAGCCCGAACGGGTTGCCGATCGCCATCACTATCTGGCCGGCCTTCAGGTCGTCAGAGTTGCCAAGCTCTGCGGCGGGCAGCGGCTGCTCGGCCTCTACTTTTATCACCGCGAGGTCGGTCATCTCGTCGTTGCCCACAACCCTGCCTCTCAGCACCCTGCCGTCGGCCAGCGTCACCTTGAGCCTCTCTGCGTCGTCGATCACATGGTTGTTCGTCAGGATGTAGCCTTTCTCGTCAATGACCACGCCCGAGCCCACGCCCTCGACGGGAAAGACCCTGAACAGCTGGTCCTGCAGCATCCGGACGCTTGCAATGTTGACTACGCTCTTGCCTATCTTTTCTACCGCGTTGACAAGCACGTCTTCAGGAACAGGTATCATGCCACTATATTGGAAGGCGCCGGGTAAATTGACCGGCTATTTTGAAACCCGGTCACAGCAATTGCTAGCTGCCACCTATTCTTCTTCTGCAAGAACATTGTGAAAGCAATTTAATACATCAAGCCGCTGTTCTGGCATGGGTATACGCTGGCGATGTGTGAAATGCAAGATCGATTTGAGCGGCGAAGGGGCTTCCAGGCATTACCTGGCGTATCCTGCGCACAGGCTTGAAAAGCTGCCGCCCCTGCCAAAGCCAGTCATTGGCGGCAGGGACATGGCTTCCTGATCACGACCTGTAGTGCGCTGCAAACATGTCCTGTTCGCTCGATCCAAGGTCGCGCGTAAATTGATCCCTGATTAACCTGCCGTACACCACAAGGTCGCGCGACATCATCTGCAACCTCTTTGACAGCCTTGTGTTCACTATTTCGCCCCCAGTCATGTCCTGCGGGCCGTTCACCGACACGCCGTAGGGCATGCTCCAGCCGTAGCACTGACGCACCGCCGTGCGCATCTGGTCCATCACCGTCAGCCCCTTCTCGTGAGACGCTACGACATAGCCAAAGACCTTACCTCCAAATTCCTCGTAAAAGTGGTCGAGAAAGTTCTTTAACGCGCCGGACATCGAGCCGTGGTAGTCCGGCGACGCGAGGATGAAAGCGTCAGCCCATGCAACGGCTTGCGCTGCTTGCTCTACCTCCTTTGATGCCGGCTCGTTCGGGTCATAGAGCGGCAACACCGTCTTGTTGAGCTCCAGCATTCGCACCTCCGCGCCCTGCTTTTTGGCGTGCTCTAGCGCGATCGCCAGCGCCTGCGCGCTGTACGAACCCTTGCGCGTGCTCCCTGCCACTCCTAACACGTTGAATGTCGCTTTCATCTTTTATCACTGCAACGCGCCGGGATTAATCGACCGGCTTTTCAGCAACCCGGTCACGTCAGTTGTTGATCGCATATTTCTCCGGCAGGTCGAGCAGGATCAGCTCGGTCGGCTTCTCTGCCTGTATCGACAGCGTGCTTTCATTTTCGATCTTTGCCGCGTCCCTCGTCTCCATCGCGCCGTTGTTCAGCTTTATTTTGCCTTCAATGACAAACACGTACGCCTTGCGGCCCATGGCAAGTTTGTGCTCCACCCTGTTTCCCGGCGCCAGCGACGAGACATAGACCGCGGCGTCCTGGTGGATGTGGAGCGCCTGGCCGTCATTTGCGTTTTCCGGCACTATCACAGGCAAAAGCCTGTTCGCCCTCTCCTCCCTGCCGAACCTGCGCTGCTCCCACGACGGGTCGAGCCCGCGCCTGTTTGCAAACAGCCACATCTGCAGGAGCCTGAGCGGCCTTTCCTTGGAGTGGTTGTATTCAGAGTGCATGATGCCGGAGCCGGCGGTCATCCTCTGGATCTCGCCGGGCTGGATGACGCCATGGTTGCCCTGGTTGTCCTTGTGCTCCAGCTCGCCGTCGATGACGTATGTTATAATTTCCATGTCGCGGTGCGGGTGGAATCCAAAGCCCGTGCCGGGCTGGATGACGTCGTCGTTGAACACGCGCAGCGGCCCAAAGTTCATCTTTTCCGGATCTTGGTAGTGGGCAAAAGAAAAGTGCCAGTAGGTTGAGAGCCAGTCCTCTTCGTTGTGGTAATGCTCGCCTGACTTGATTATCTTTATCATGCCATTCAATGGGGCGCAGAATATTTAAGCATGGTAGCAATTTCTGACCTAGTTAGTTTGCCGCATCCATCCAAGTAAGCCCCGGCTTACCATGGTTACTAGTAGAATTTACCGAATGAATTTTTCATAGCGCCAATGGCGTCTCCTTAAATCATTTCCGGCACGTTCGTTTACGTGAACATGCTCGCAGTATCTCTGCTGCTCCTGCCGTTGGCGGCCGCGTTTGCCCTGCTGTACGGCCCGGCGGTTTATGCTTCACTGAACCCCGACAACGGGATCATGGCTGCAAGCAACTACACGTTCCAGTCAGACACTTTTTCTGCTGCCGGCGCGATAGGCTCGCTCGCCGGCGATCCAGGCGACCCGGCAATCATAGCCGGGAGGTGGAGTCTTGACGTGCAGGGCGGCGCGGTCGAAGGATTTTCCGCAAACCTGACGATGGTGAACGCCAGCGGCGCGGGCTACCGCACGATCCAGCTTTCAAACCTGTCGTCGACGGAAGTGGCGGTGGACGCAAACGGCACCGCTCTGATCACAGGCGTGCTTGACATAACAATAGATGGCACGGAGAAACTGCGCGGCGTGAACGCGACGATATCGCTTGCAAAGCTGCGCGCGCTCAACATGACATTAAGTGAGCCAGACTACCTTGAAGTGCCGATATATGGCGTGGCAGATCCGGAAAAAGAAACCGCGACCGCTTCAACCGGCCTTGTGCCAGAAGGCAGCGGCATCTATGGCAACATAACCGAGAAATTCAGGCTGCCGCAGCTGCCAAACCCGTTCAGATAGCTAGTCCTGACTCTCTGCGTTCTGGAGCGGGATCGCCACTTTCTGTTCTGCCGGAACCTCAGAAGGCCGTGATCCGGCCGGCGCCGGCTCGGCACCTATCTGCCTGCTCCTTACCAGGAACTCTTTGAGGATCTTGCTGCGCTCGTCTCCCATCTCGCTCGTCTTCACTTCAAAGACGCCGTGTATGACCAGCCTGTCGTCCTTTTGATATATCCCGACTTCTATTAGGCCGTGGCCGTTGTTGATTATCGCCTGCCTCATGCTTTCCTCAAGCAGCTGCGAGTCGGGGTAGGGGCGCGGGATGTAGGAAATCACCTCGTCGATTATGGTGT
>DASTTF010000119.1:0-3022 GCA_035760305.1 Nitrososphaera sp. | reverse complement strand
GAAAAGCTGGTCGACCTCGTGGTGGAGAGGGCAAAAGAGGTGGAGGAGAGGTTTGGCGTCTGACCACCACAGCGGGACTGCGTCGAGCAGGGCAATGTCTGACAGGGCGTTTGACATCGAGAAAAAGAGCTTTGAGATAATAGACTCGGAAATCGGCAGCCACGGCTACAGCGAGCCCCAATGGGCGATCGTCCGGCGCGTGATACACGCGACGGCCGACTTTGACTTTGCCGGCAAGGGCAAGATCCTATTTCATGAAAAAGCTATCGAGTCTGCCTTTGACGCCATCAAGAAAAAATGCACAGTAGTCACCGACGTGGACATGGTGCTTGCCGCGATAAACAAAAAGTCGCTTGCAGACCTGGGCTTAAAGACGGCGTGCTACATTTCCGACGGCAAAGTCATTGAAGACGCGCGCAAGTCGGGCAGGACGAGGTCCGAGACCGCGATGCGCCACGCCGCCAGGGACATGGACGGCGGCATTGTGGCCATAGGCAACGCACCGACCGCGCTGTACGAAGTGATCAACATGGTGAGGGAAGGCGCGACCAGGCCTGCGCTCGTAGTTGGGATACCCGTGGGCTTTGTCTCTGCACCAGAGTCAAAGGAAGAGCTCGCCCGAATGGACGTGCCGTTCATAACAAACATTGGGAGAAAGGGCGGTAGCCCGGCGGCGTCTTCGATAGTGAACGCTATGCTGCTGCTGTACAAGTCATCTGCGTGAATAGCCGGCGCACGTCTGCACCAGCCCTTCAGCAAGCCTGCTGTTTGCAAAGTGCAGGTGCATGTATGCCGCAAGGCCGTTGCCGTTTATTATCAGGCCGTCACTGTCGCCGGTTATGCCCTTGCCCTTTTTCATAGAGTAGGCGAACCTGGAATCGCGCGCCACATTTTCGATTGAAGAATAATGGAATTCGTGCCCTCTCAGGTGCGCCCTGCCAAAAACAGACCCGCTGCATTCTGCTTCCGTGTAGTTCAGGGTCAGCCTGCTTGTCATGACAGTGTCGGCGTCCACCAGCCCCGCCATCTTTCTCGCCTTTTTCTCGCCCCGGTAGCCCCTTATCGACCGGGTGAGGTACATCAGCCCTCCGCATTCGCCGTAGATAGGCATGCCATCCTGCACTGCCTTTCTGATCGACTTTATTATCGGCCGGTTCTTTTCGAGCCGGTCTGCGAGCACTTCGGGGAACCCTCCGCCGAGCATTATGCCGCCAATGTCTTCAGGCAGCCTGCGATCCTGCACGGGGCTAAAGAACGCCAGCTGCGCCCCGCTCCTCCTCAGCGCGTCGAGGTTGTCGGCATAGTAAAAGTTGAACGACTCGTCCAGGGCGACCGCGATCCGCACCTTCTTTTGCAGCTTTGCGCGCGCCGGCGCGTCCGGGAGCTCGCCTGTGCCGCACAGGTCCAGTATCCTGTCAATGTCGATCTGGTCTGCGACGTATCTCGCTGCGGCGACTATCGCCTTCCTCTTTGCTTCCTGCAGCTCCGGCGCCGGCACCAGGCCAAGGTGGCGCTCCTCCATCCTGATCCCGCTGTTGCGCTTTACAATGCCGACCACCGGAGCCCTGACCCTGCCCGCCAGCGCTTCAGTGATGTAGCCGGCGTGCCTCTCGCCTGCGACGTTGTTCAGGATTATCCCGGCTATCCTGACGTTCCTGTCAAACTGCAAAAAGCCGAAGATGATGGCGGCTATCGACCGCGCGCCCTTGCCCGCGTCCACGACAAGGATGACGGGCGCGTCCAGCATTTTTGAAATGTGGGCGGTGCTGGCAAAGTCGTCCCTGCCTGACATGCCGTCAAACAGCCCCATGACGCCTTCTACCACAGCGACGTCTGCGCCATCGCACGCGCCGGCAAAGCAGTCTAGCACGCCCTGTTTCCCCATCATCCACGCGTCGAGGTTGCGCGATTGCCTCTTTGTCACAAAAGTGTGGTAAGAAGGATCTATAAAGTCGGGGCCGACCTTGAACGGCTGGACCTTGAGGCCCTTTTTGCGGAGGGCATGCATGATCGCCACCGCGACCGTGGTCTTGCCCACCCCGCTCGTGACCCCTGCGACCACTATTCTTGGGACCTGCACCAGCACAGGGTGGGAATGGTTTTAATTTTAACCTTTTAGATTGATTTTTATCTTCACGCCCATTAACAGATGCCCGATGCCAGAAAGGGGGCTTGTCATCGTCTACACCGGCAAGGGCAAGGGCAAGACGACCGCGGCCCTTGGGATCGTGCTTCGGGCGGTCGGGCACGGCTACAAGGTGGGCATGATACAGTTCATCAAGGGCGAGTGGTACTATGGCGAGCTGACAAGCTCGAAAAGGCTCGAGCCGGAATTCGAGATGATAGCCGCCGGCAAGGGGTTCGTGGGGATAATCGACGACGACCACCCGATTGAAGATCACCAGAACGCGGCGAAACAAGCCGTCGCGCTGGCAAAGGAGAAGCTTGCGTCGGGCGCCTACGACGTCATGATACTGGACGAAATAAACTATGCCGCAAAGCTAAACCTGGTGTCCGAGCAGGACATCATGGACATCATTGCGGCAAAGCCGGAAAAGACGAGCCTCGTGCTCACGGGCAACTATGCGCTCGACTCGGTTATCGCCGCCGCGGACCTGGTGACGGAGATGAAGGAGATCAAGCATCCCTACCAGCAGGGTATAAAGGCGAAAAAGGGCATCGACTTTTAGCGCTTGTTTGCCATTAAATTGCATGGCAAGAAGGAAAAAGGCGGTAAAGAGGCGCGCGGCAAGGCCTGTTAAAAAGAGGAAAAGGGCTGCCAGGAAAAAGCCGGCGGCGATAACCGTCCGGCGCTCAAGCGGAAGGAGGGAAAATTTTGATCTTGATCGAATGGCTGCGACTACTAGCAGGTCGGGCGTGCCGTTCCTGATGGCAAGGGACGTTGCCAAGAGCGTTTCAAAGCAGATCAAGTCTGAAGACAAGGGGAAAAGCAAAAAGACCGTGACTGCGGGCAGGGTTAGGAAAATGATTGCAAGCGAGCTGCGCGACCGGAACCAGAAGG
>DASTTF010000118.1:0-15871 GCA_035760305.1 Nitrososphaera sp. | reverse complement strand
AGCGCGTCAATGACCGCGTCAGACGACTTATCCTTTAGCGAGCGCGCAGCTTCGACCCGCTCGATGACAGTGTCGCCCTCTTTGAGCTGCGTCACCAGCATCTCTTTTGGCGCCTTGATCAATATTGTCTTCAGGATTTTTAGCTGGGGATCTATAGAGAACCACTCCACTTCGCTGTCGACCGGGATCTGGAACGCGCTCTCTTTTTCAGAGATCCTGAACGAGTAGGTCTTTTTGCCCCTTGCAAACGCTAGCTTTACTTCAAGCGAAAAGTCGAACGGCTCGCCTGCCTGCGCCTGCTCCACCTTGATCTTGGCGACGCCTCCGTCCTGCGTAAAGTCTACCTTGAGCCCGGGGTGGCCTTCCCTTAAGAGCCACTGGTCGAAAAACTGCTGGAGGCTCTTGCCCGTCTCTAATTCAAACACCCTTCTCAGGTCGTCAGTCTCGGCCGTGCCGTTGGCAAAGCGCTGGAGGTATGTCCTGAGCGACCTTCGGAAGTGCTTGTCGCCGACGTGATGGCGAAGCATGTGTAGAACGCTCCCGCCCTTTTCGTACGTGTGCCTGTCAAAGAGGTCGTCAGGGTGCTTGTACACCTTTGTAACAACAGGCCGGGTGTACCTCGTCATCGCTTCCTCGAAATAGTCGTCGGCAGTCTGCATCACGTAATATTGGAACTCGTCGCTGCCCCTACTTGCCTCCCAGTAGAGCGCCTCGCAGTAGGTGGCAAATCCCTCGTTGAGCCAGATGTGCTGCCAGTCCCTGCACGTGACCAGGTCGCCGAACCACTGGTGCGCTAATTCATGAGATACAAGGTAGTCGCTCGTAAAGTCGACGTGCGCCTTTTTGTCGTGCAGCGTGTCTAGCGTCAGCGTTGTGCAGCTGGAGTTTTCCATGCCGCCGTAGACGAAATCCTGCACGGCCACCTGCGCGTACTTTTCGTACGGGTATTTCGTGCCAAGATATTCTTCAAAGAACTTTATCATCTTGGGGGTCTGGTCAAACGTCCTGGGCGCGTCCAGCTTTCTCTCCGGCGGCACGTAATACTGCAAGTTGCCATCCTTTGTCTCGGCGTACTTGCCCACAACCACCGACGCGAGGTACGCCGAGTGCGGATTTGCTTCTGACCAGTGGTAGACCTGCTTTTTACCGCGCTGATCTACTTTTTGCAGTTTGCCGTTTGAAATCGCGGTGAATCCTGCCTGGACGGTGACTGAAATTTCGCTTGAAAATTTCACCTGCGGGTGGTCGATGCAGGGAAGCCAGTACTTTGCCTGCGTGGCCTCGCCCTGCGTCCACGCCTCCAAGTGCTTGTTTGGGTAGTGCTTGTCCGGCGCGACGAAAAAGAACCCCTGACGCGGCTTTGCAGAATATGAAATTGCGAGCTCGATCTTGCTTCCCTCCTTCATCCTCCTTCCAAGCTTTACCGCCAGCTTGTCGTCGATGCTGCGAAAGTCCAGCTTGCTTCCGGCTGAAACCGACTTTATCTGCAGTTCTGCCGCGTCAAGTTCTATCATGTCAGTGTCCTGAAGGATCGTGATCGACAGTTTCTGATCGCAGCCGATCGAGCGCTCCTGCAGGTCCGGCTCGATCGCAAGGCGCATGTGGGTTATCGTGAATGAAAGCGACGGGGGGTAGTGTGGCCTGCTGCCTGGCAGCTCGAATTTCTTGCGGACATCGTCTTCCTCGCCGTGGGTGTGCATGGGTGTAAGCGCTAATCGTTCAGGTTGACAAAATAAAGGTATGCCGACACCTCATGAGATGAATTATTGGTCCTAATATCGCTAGCGATAGCATATAAGCTTAGGAACCAAAGTTCTGCTTCTAACGCGGGAGTTTCCTGACCGTACTTCAGCTTGGGTGCTAACTGCTTCGGGTCGGGAGTTAGCTACCCTCTCTCCACGAGCAGAGCTTGTCATTATATACATTTTCTAAAAATGTCGTATCGATGACAAGACGCTGCAACCGCAAGAGCTGCAATCACTTCGAGGAAGACCATCCCAATGGCGGCAGATGCAAGAAGTCGTTAGGAAGTGGCAGGTACTGCGAATGTGATAGGTTTACGCCTTGACCTACAATAAGGCGAATGCATTTTTTTCATAAATAGTGTGACTATGCATACCAAGTGCTAGAGCTAAGTTATTAGCCTGAATACGATTATGATTTCGCTTGCTGGATTTCCTATTACAATATGGCGCTATGGTAACTGAATTAAGCAGACTTCTTGAAATGAAATTTATACATAACGATAGTTATCAAACGCCGTTGGGCAAATCGCTGAAGATGATGCTCGATTCTCATAATTACCAAAAGTACGATGAACGTGATTATGAGCTTTGGAAAATGCAATTGTTTGTTAGGAATCTGAAAGATATTGAAAAACATGATGTGCAGCTGTTGAAGCCTTGTGCCCCTCAATATACCATGAATTTCATATGCTAGATTCCATCGAGCGACCCGGGGTTTTCAACAATCGACAAATCCTGGCTTGCAATGTTTTCGCCGGCAATTTTCGCCCGCACAAGCCGCCTAACAAGCTTGCCAGTTCTCGTCTTTGGCAGCTCACTTACTATCCTCACTTCTTCGGGCCGGGCAAACTTCCCTATCGACTCTTCGACTCTTTTAGTGATCTCTTCTTTCAGGTCGTCAGTTTTGTAACCGTCCCTTAACACGACGCACACTACTATCGCCTCACCCTTCAATTCGTCCGACCTGCCGACAGCAATCGCCTCCGCGACCGCCGGGTGCGACGCGGCAGCCGCCTCAACCTCTGCCGTCCCTATCCTGTGGCCAGCCACCTTTATAACGTCGTCGGCGCGCCCGCGCATGTACCACAGCCCGTCTGGATCGACAAGCACAATGTCGCCATGGTACCAGACGTCCTTGTATTTCGACCAGTAGGTGTCGATGAACCTATCGGGGTTGTTCAAGAGGCCGCGCGTCATCGAAGGCCACGGCTTTTTGATCACAAGGTATCCTTCGCTTGCCCTGTTGCCGGAATCGTCAAAAACGTCGGCGTCAAAGCCGGGTATCTGGCACCCTACGGTGCAGGGCTTTAGCGGCATCACTGGCAGCGCGCTCAGTATCGCGCCGCCGATTTCCGTGCCGCCCGACAGATTGATCACGGGACATCGCTTCTTGCCCACGTTTTCAAAATACCATTCCCATGCTTCCGCGTTTATCGGCTCGCCGGTCGCCGCCAGAATTCGCAATGACGAAAAATCATGCCTACCTGCCTGCACGTTGTTTTTCATAAAGAGCCGGATCGCAGTGGGAGCCGCCCCAAAGATGCTGACTTTATGCTCTTCAATGAGCCGGCACCATGCGTCAGGAGATGGATAATCGAGCGCGTCGTCGTAGACAATGGCAGTCGCGCCCACTATCGGGCT
The DNA here is from genome assembly GCA_035760305.1 of Nitrososphaera sp. Taxonomy (GTDB): domain Archaea; phylum Thermoproteota; class Nitrososphaeria; order Nitrososphaerales; family Nitrososphaeraceae; genus Nitrososphaera. The sequence continues at coordinate 12,485 of DASTTF010000118.1, read as the reverse complement.
GCCATAGACCACCCACACCTGCCCCGTTATCCAGCCAATGTCCGCGTACCAGAACAGGACGTCGTCAGGCTTCATGTCAATGAGATAAGCGGCCTGCTGCGCCGCAACCACCGTAAAGCCGCCGTGCACCTGCAGCGTGCCCTTTGGCTCGCCGGTGGTGCCTGATGTATAGAGTATGAAAAGCGGGTCCTCCGCGTCCATCGCCTCGGTCCTGACCTTCGGGGCATTCCTCACAAACTCGTCATAGTCGCGGCCGACCGTGACCACTCTGGAAACTTTTGTACCCTGGATCGCCCTTTCCCACTGGCCCGCAAGGTGGATCTCTCTGCCGCGCCGGCCGACCGTGTCGGTGGTGATCAGCAGTTTCGCCTTTGAATCAACGAGCCGGGAGTGGAGCGCCTGCGCGGAAAACCCTGAAAAGATTGTGACGTGGACCGCCCCGATCTTGGAGCACGCAAAGATAGCATAGAACGCCTCCGGGATCATTGGCATATAGATCGCGACGACGTCGCCCTTCTTGATGCCCGCACCTGCCAGCGCGCCGGCCAGCCTGCTCACCTGATCGTCCAGCTCGCGGTATGTGATCTTTTTCGAGCCGCGCTCGTTTGCAAAAATGTAAGCGACCTTGTCAGGATGGTTTTTCGCATGCCTGTCGATCGCGTTGGCAACAATGTTGCATCTGCCGTTTATGAACCACTTTGTCCACGGCATGCCTCCAGACGAATCGTAAGTTTTGTCGTATTTCTGGAACCACTCGATGCCAAGGTCGTCGTTGACCGCGTCCCAGTACCACCCGATGTCGCTGTTGGCTTTCTCCACCAGCTGCTGCCAGCTTGGAATGCCGTGCCTGCCCATAAAGCGCGCAATGTTGCTGCCGGCCGCGTGCGGCATGAACGCAAACCTCTCGGTCAACAGGCTGGCTTTTAGCGGGACGTCTAATGTATCTAACTAATAGGCGGTGCTGAGGGCTCAAGCCCGGCTGATACAGAAAATCATTAAATGCTCATGCGCCGGTTAGCAAGCTGGCCTTGGTAGTGGAGGAGGTGCGCTATGACTTTGAGGAGTTCCCCCGCTACGCCGACGACTTTGTTAGAGACCTCCTCAAGCTCATGATAATATCAAAGATGAACGCGGCGGTAAAGAACCCGGCGTCCGCCAACTATTTCCTGCACCTGGTCTCCCAGATAGACGGTTGCGAAGCCTATGTCGTAAAGTACGGCCAGCCGCTGCTGTATGCAAAGTATCACGGCATGGAGTTCACAGACCAGAAGGTGACGTCGCAGTTTGTCCGGTCAAAGGAACACGTAATAGACGTCACGATGGAGTCGGTGTTTGGCGACTTTGTAAAGAGGTTCGACAGCCTTGCGTCGGCCACAAAGACCAAGGCAAGGTGGGGCGTGCCAAAGGAAAAGGAGGACAAGCCGGATCAGCTTTTCACACTGCTCGACTCGTTTGTCGGCGCTGTGGTCAGGCTGACGTCGCTTGACCCTGCCAGCGAGGACAGCCTCGTCGATAAGAGATTCGGGATAAGGAACGCGAGCATGGCGAGGAAGGCGCTCCACGTTGAGTTCCTTGTGAACGGCCACCTGAACATTTTAGAGTTGAACCCGGAGAAAAAGCGGAAAGAGGACAAGGCAAAGCTGCTCTTTGCAAAGTCAGAGGCCGCAAAGGCAATAGTGGCTCTTGTAAAGCAGTAATTAAACATTTAAATAATTGCTTAATTATTAAAGTGGACATGGGTTCGCCATGGAAAGCCGTTGCCGACGATAGCCGCCGGCAGGTATTGCTGCTTTTGAAGGACAGGGAAAAGACGCCGACCGAGATAGCGACGCATTTTGATTTCACGCTGCCCGCGCTCTCTATGCACCTGAAGGTGCTCAGGGACGCCGGGCTTGTGAACGAGCGCAGGGAAGGGCAGAACAGGCTTTACTCTGTCAATCGGGACAGCATGACTGACATGATGCGGTTCTTTGACCTCTTTTGGGACGACCGGCTGAAAAGCCTCAAGGAGTACGTCGAAAACAAGGAGAGGAAAAAGAGGAAATGAGCGACATGGAACTCAGAAAAACAATCGAAATCGACGCGCCGGTTCATACAGTCTTCAGTGCATTAACGGATTCAAAGGATCTTACGCAATGGTTCCCGGATATCGGGACCTTTGAACCTAGAGTAGGAGGAAAGATGCATTTTACATTTCTAGCAGAGCACCATAAAGAAATGGGGGATAAAGACCATCATCTTGACGGCGAAGTGCTAGAGATTGTCCCAAACAAAAAACTCGTTTACACGTTCATACCCGACGAAGAATACAGGCCAGACGGCGTACGCCCCAAGCCTACAGTAGTAACTTGGAGCCTTGAAGAAATAGGGAAAAATAGAACAAAGGTTACCCTCGTTCATTCTGGATTTACAAAAGAAATGGACAAGCACTTCAAAGATGTCACAGCTGGCTGGACTTACTTCACGGCAAGGCTTGTAGAGTACTGCAAAAATAAGAAGTGATGTGCACCTAAAGACACACATAGTGTGTCTCAGTCGAGGTGCATTTCGTCATCTCGCTGAATTGCGATCGGCGCAGGTTAGTGTCATCACTGCCATGCAGGCGGCATGACACGATTAAAAAGATTACTTGCTGTCCTCCCTGACCTGCTTGCCCTTTTCGGCCGGGATTATCTTTAGCCTGCCGCCGGCGTGCTCCTTCTTCAGCTGCCTGCCCCTGAACATCCTGTCAAGGAATATCGCGAGCGCCGCGATTTCAGAGTGCGGCTGGTTGCCGACTGCAATGTTATAGTCTGCAAGGTCGTACGCTTCCCTCGGAACCTTCTCCGCGCCTATTATGACAAGCACCTTTTCTTCCCTGCGCAGCTTTTCCACCGCGTCGTCGACGTTGATCCCGTACATCGTGAGGTGCGCCACCTTGCCGCCCTCTTTTTTCCAGGTCCTTGCAAGCCCCTTCCAGTCCTCTATCACTTTTACTTCAAACTCGCCGCCCCACCTTTTGGCGACGCCGGCGACCGTGTCGCTTACTGACTGGTCGATGCCTGTCATGTATATCCTGTCCGCGCCAAACGCCCTTGCGACCAGCGCAGAGTGCGTGGTCACCCTGTCGTCGCGCACGAGCCGGTGGCCAATCCTCAGCACCGACACCTTCATGCCTCTTCCTCCATGCGCCTTTCCTTTACCTTTTCCGTTTCAAACAGCATGGATCCCACCAGGCCCTTCAGCTGCTCGACGTTGTAGCCGGTCCTGGCAGACACGAGCAGCACCCGCCTGCTCTCCAGCATGCCGAGCTGCCCCGCCTTGTCAAATGCGTCTTCCGGGGTGGTCAGGTCGACCTTGTTGAGCACGTAGACTATTCTCGTGCCGGGCACCTCAAATTCGTTTATCACGTCGAGCGAACTGTCGTACTTGCTGGCTATCTCTTCTATCGGCTCGCTGACGTCGAGCACGAGGAGCACCAAGCTCGCGTATTTCAGCTCGTCAAGCGTTGACTTGAACGCGTCGATCATGTACGCCGGCAGCTTGCTGATAAAGCCGACAGTGTCGTTGAGCAGCACCTTGTCGCCCTGAAGATCGATCGCGCGGGTAAAAGTGGAAAGCGTGGTGAATAAGCTCTTGTCAGTCGCCTTGGCCTCGCCCGTGAGCGTGTTGAACAGGGTGGTCTTGCCCGCGGAAGTATAGCCTGCAAGCGAAACAGTGGGCAGGCCGGCCCTTGCCCTCTGGTTCCTGTGCAGCTGCCGCCTCGTCTCCTCCCTCTCCAGCTTTTTCTTGAGCACCGCCGCACGCCTCTTTATGTCCAGGAAATATACGTCGGCCTCGTACTTGCCAAGGCCGTAGAACCCCGGCTGCTCGCCGGCCCTCGCGAGCCGGACCTTCTCCCGAGCCCTTGCCATGTCGTAGCGCAGCTGCGCGAGCTTGATCTGGATCTGCGACTCGGTGGTGCTGGCCCGGCGCTCGAAAATCTCCAGGATGATCCGCTCCCTGTCGACTATCTCGATCTTGCACAGGCTCACCAGGTTGTACATCTGGGTCGGCTTGAGCACTTCGTCAAATATGACTACGTCCGGCCTGAGCTCCTGTATCATCTCCTTCACTTCCTCGGCCTTTCCACGCCCTATGCCAAACCTTGACCTGATCAGCTGGCGCTGGGTCACCGTCCTGATTACAGAGTAGCCGGCCGCGTCCGCAAGCGATACGGCCTCCTTTATCACCTGATCGACAGGGTACGTTATCAGGATGGCCTTCCTGTAGCCCGACATTATTCATCCTCGCTGACGTACAGCTTTATCCCGAGGTGCCGCTCAAGTTTTTTTGCCAAGAGCTCGTCCGGCCTGAGCGAGCCGGTCTCGAACTTTCTCAGCAGCTGCGCCTTTTCGCTCATCTTCATGCCGAGCTGCTCGTGGGTCAGGCCCGCCTTCATCCGGGCCTCCCTTATCAGCCTTGCAAAGTCGGGGGCGAGCATCGTCGCGTCCGCCAGCCCGATTTTTTTCTGCTGCTTTGCCGCCATCTGCCTTTTCCTTGCAGGCGCGCCCGCCGGCACGTACGCCTTGCCGTGCTTTGAGCACGCGACGCAGACGTTGAACACCGTGCCGTCGACCACCACCATCTTTTTTTCCGTGGCCATTCGCCCGCAAAGCTCGCAATAAGACATTTGGATTAAAAAATATCGGCGGCCGATTTAGCCTTTTCTGAGCGTGTGCTGCACAGTCATGTTGAGCACTATCTCTGCGATGTCGCTTGCGTACTCGGCTACCCTGCGGATGTTCTCGGTCATCAGCTTTATCCTGTACAGCTCGTTGACGTCGCGGGGCTTTGACACCGCGCGCAGTATCGCCTTCTCCATCTCGTCTATCCTGCGCGACTTTTCAATCGCCCTGTCGGCCGCTTCGTAGTCGCGCTTGAACATCGACAGGCAGGCGTCGTCGAGCACTTCAAGGGCAAAGTAGCTCATGTTGGCAATCTTGTCCACGACGTCCTTGTTGAGCGGGTGGCGGTTATCAATGATGTCCTTGGCGATGACCGTTGCGTGGTCGGCCACTCTTTCCACGGACTTTGCTATCAGCCTGTAGCCGAGGCAGTTGCGCGGCTCCTCGAGCCCTATCTCCTTGAGCAGGTGCTCGTTCTTGATCGCGATCTTCAGCTGCCGGACGATGTAAAAGCTGAACCTGTCGACCTCGTCGTCTGACTTGATCACCTCCTCCGCAAGCTCGACGTTGTTTTCCTTGAGCGCAAGGAGCGTGTCGCGGTACATCGACTTTGCGATGAGCAGCATCCGCTTGAACGCCGCGTCGACAGACAGGTCGAGCAGGTTTATCAGCACTTGGAGCGTGATGCCGGTGGCAGAGTCGGCGATGATCTCGGTGCCCATCAGCACACGCCGGACGATGCTCTTGATGACTTCCCTCTGCTCCACTAGCAGCCTGTCCTCCTTTGGGACGATCGTGATGACGTTAAAGCCCAAGAAATACAGCGCGATCAGCTTGCGCGCGATAAAGTACGGGTTGTTGTCCTTGCCGACTTCGATGGTAGCCTCCTTTTGCTCCTTTGCCATCCTTTTTGAGGCCGGCGCTATCTGCAAAGTCGAGTTGCCCTGCCTCAAAATCACCACGTGGTCTCCCTGCTTCAGGCCTAGGTCCTGAATCCACTTTTTAGGCAATGATACGATGTAAGAAGAGCCGCCGGTGTATTGCAATTTCCTCGTCTCTTCGCCCTGCAACAGGCCTTTCCCGTTGCCATTCCCGTCGCTATTGTTATTTTCCATCCAAGATAGGTTTTCTTGTTGTTCTATATATTCCTAGCCTAAACTATATAGATACGGTCAGCAACGGCCATTATATTTATGTGGCATACGAAACACGGGACTTCTACTTGAACCCGCTACCGATCGACGCCAGAGAAAAGGTGTGCCGCCACGTAGACGCCCTGTTTGGCGCCGGCGTCTCTGAAGCCTTGTCCCAAGACATGAGATTTGAGTATTCAAGGCGCACCGGGCGCATAAAGAACTTTAGCATAGCTGGCAGGCTGGCCGGCACGCTCCGCACCGACGGGGGCATCGCGCTGACCATAGCTGGCGCCCAGCATTTTCTGGACAAGAGCGAGCAATTCCGCGAAAACTGCGTCATGCCGGTGCAGGAGGCCGTGCCGTTTGTCAGCGAGGGCCGGTCGCTTTTCTGCAGGCACGTAGAGTGGTGCGGCCCGAATGTCAAGGTAGGCTCTGACGTGGCAGTCATCGACGGCAACAAGGTGATAGCCATAGGCGCCGCGATACTGCCTGCCCAGCTGATGAAGCAGTATAGCAGGGGCGTAGCGGTCAAGATTCGCGAAGGATTAAAAGGTAGAACAGAGTAACCGGCACCATATGATGCGTGGCGGCAACCGCGAAATGAGGCGCATGCTGGACAAGATGGGCCTTGACATGACTACGATGGACAACGTCGAGGAAGTGATAATCAAGACAGACAAGAAGGAGCTCTACCTGGTAAAGCCGCAGGTGATTGAAATGAAGGGCAAGGACAGCACCATCTTCCAAGTCGTCGCGTCGGACATTGAAGAAAAGCAGCGGGAGGTCCCGTCGTTCAAGGAAGAGGATCTCATCCTTGTCATGCAGCAGGCCAGCGTGTCAAGGGAAAAGGCCGTGCATGCCCTGACGGAGAGCAAGGGCGACATCGCGCAGGCCATCCTCAGCCTTACAACATAGTTTTAATATCCCTCTACTTTTCTTTCAGGTGGCTTGGCAAAGGAAAAAACCGCGCACACTCAGGTTCCTCAACCAACCTCGCATTCTGCAGTTGAAACTATTGTAGGCGCCCTGTCAGGGCTTGAAGGCGATATCGACGGGCTTTATTCACGTGCAGAGGAAATGAAAAAGCGCATAATGGCCCACTCTAACGAGGAAGTGGAAAAGCTAAAACAGCAGGTGATAGCGATGGCAAACGAAGAAGCCAAGCACATAGTCGACGCCGCCCGGGCAGAGGCCGAAGCCGAATCGGAAAAGATTGGAGAAGCGGGGAGGGCAAACGTCGCCAACCTGAAAAAGAACATCAACTCCTCTTTCGACGCGGCAGTCGACAACATCGTCAGGACGGTCCTTGGCGATACCACGCCTGTAAAGACAGCACCGCCGGCCAAGACAAAGAAATACACTCTAGACGGCAAGCCCGCCAGCTAATCCACAAGCTTTAAAAGCAATTTTGCCCAAAACTAGTTGTTGATGAAACGCCCCTGAATGAGGAGCTTTTACATCGCCAGGTCGCAGTAGCAACCGTCCGCGGCCGGCCATACTACAAAATCACCAGCGCATTGAAACGGATGGAGCTGCAATTCGACTCGCTTTCGCCGGAAGAGGCCGCAGCGTCAACCGCCAAGGTCATCATTACAACCCGGGACGAAGCAATCATTGTCAACAGAAAAGGCGCGGTGATGTTTGACACCGAGCTTGAAAGATACCCTGCGATAACCAAGGCAAAGATACTGCGGAGCATACTGGGCGATCACGCAGACGACCAGCTGACCATAGGCATCGATCCTGGAAGCAGGATCGGGATATCTGCAATCTACCTGCACCAGGAGATCGCCAGCGCAGTCGAGTCCTCGCCGCGGGACGCGATCGAGCAGGTGTCGGCGATGCTCGGTGGGATAGAGTCGCGCAAAAAGGTGGTAAAGATAGGCGACGGCGACATCCGGATGGCGAAGCAGATCGCCTTCATGCTGAAATTGAAATTCCGCGACCACATCAATGTCGAAATAGTGGACGAGCGCGGCACTTCGCAGAACACCTACGCAAACAAGCGCGGGGTCCGTGACAGGTTGTCGGCAAGGATGATCGCGTTCAGGTCGGGCAAAAGCTTTACCCTGCAATAACAAAGGCTTTTATTTTCATCTTCTGCGTTTTTTAGTCGTGCGAAGTTAGCCCAGCCTGGTTAAGGTACGAGCTTCCCAAGCTCGGGATCGCGGGTTCAAATCCCGCACTTCGCACTTTCCCAAAACCTTCTCTGAAACTTTTTTCCTGCAAAACATAGCATATATCTCAGCCTGACGGTGATTTTCACGGCTGGCGCCGTTGGGCTCTAGCTTAACGCTCAAATACCGTGTAGGCTGCTATAAAACCAGATGGAGTCGCCTAAAACAAGAGCCAGCCCGGAAGAGATAATCTACCTCGACTGGAACAACGCCCTGGACATACTCGAAAAGGCGCACAGGTCGGGCCTCTTTATCATTATCATTGGCCCAAAGGGAACCGGCAAGACCACGCTTGTAAGAAAGTTTGCTTCCCAGATGAAAAAGGATCTCGATTCCGTCAACTTTTCCCTCCGCACAAGAGAGTCGCACCTTGTAGGCTCGAGGACCCTCGACAAGGGCGAGATAAGCTTTGTCGAAGGGGTGCTCGTAAAGTCGATGCGCAGCGGCACCATATTGTACCTGGACGAGCTGAACGCCGCTGAAGCAGACGTGCTGCTCAGGCTCGACGAAGCGCTCGACGACAGAAAGCAGCTCGTGCTAAAGGAAGCCGAAGGGCAGGTCGTAAAGGCGGCCGACGACTGGTTCGTGATAGCAACTATAAACCCGCTGTCACACGTAGGCACAAAAGAGCTCCCGCCCCAGCTGCTCAGCAGGTTCCCGGTGAGGATGAGGCTCGAATACCCGCCGGAGGACGTCGAGCTCGACATTGTCCGCCGGCACGTGACAATTGACGAGTCAAGGGTAAAGGACGTAAAGCACGCCATACAGCTGGCAAAGAACCTGCGCGACGCCGCTGCAGTCGAAGAACTGTACTACAGCCCTTCCTTACGCGAAACTATAGCGTTTGCCAAGATGCTCAACACGGGACTTGCAGGCCGCCGGGCCGCCGAAGTCGTCTACGCCAACGCGTACGACCAGTGGGGGCAGGTCGAGTACCAGAAGGTGATGGACATGATAACGTCGATCTTTGGCGACAGGTAATGGCAAAGATCGCCACTCCCATGATGCGAAACGACGTCCTGCTTGACATTTCCACGTTTCTTGCCAGGAGGTGGTCCGGCAACGACAAGGTTATCATCATCCTGATGCCTGACAGGGTCCCGACCGCAAAGCCGGACAAGAACCAGCTGATTCTCCCGCTGCTCAACTACTACCCCGGCACCGACTTTCAAAAATACAGGCAGTGGCGCGCCTCCCTGTGGTACGAGTCGATGAGGATGAAGCATTCCACAAAGGTGCTGAGCTACGAGCATGCCTTTGGCTTTCTGCTCAACACCCTTGAAACAAAAAGAATCGAGATCCTCGGCCTGCGGGAGTGGGAGGGGATGGAGAGCGAGCTCGTGTTCAATGAAGGGATCTCTTGGATGTCGCGGCAGCTCTTGAATTCCATTTACGGCCGGTACAAGATAGCAGAGGCGTTTTCGCAGTATTTCCTCACCGGCTACCTGAAGGGCGAGCTTTTCGGCGGCGAGTTTGACAAGGTAAAGAGGGCGACCGACTATGCAAACGAGATCTTAAAGGAAGCTGTTGACAACAGCCACGGCACCGAATGGGTGGAGCAGCATATACCAAAGCTGATCAAGATGCTCGAGCTCGACCCGCTGGTTTCAATCCCGGTCCTTGCGCCGAGGACCAGGGCCGGCGCGTCGCTAAACCAGAGCGACCTGCTCAAGCAGGTTGAAAAGGTGGTGAAGATGCGGCACAAAAAGGAAAACGCGGAAGAAAAGACAAAGGAGATCTATGAAGGCCACGACGTGTTCCACGAGTTTGAAACCCTGATCAAGGAGAGCAAAAAGACAGAGAACAAGGGCTACGAATCTTTAGAAGACTTTGGGCTGAGCGTGCCGGACAAGATGGACGTTGACGAGACGCAAATTTATGATATTGATTTGATACAGAAGGTCAAGGCGGCGTTCCGGAGTTGGAAGACTGGGTGGGTCGAGCGGCACGACGAGGCCGGCGGCGAGTTTGACGTGGAAAGCTATGTGGAAGCGCTGCCCAAGACCTTCCTGACCGATTTCAAGCTGTCGATCAAGACCAAGGTGGCGATACTGCTCGACCATTCCAGCAGCATAGCCGACGTCGAGCTGGAATACAAGCAGGCGACCACCGCGCTCTGCGAAGCGCTGCACTACCTCGGGATCAAGTTTGCAGTCTATGCGTTCAGTACCGACAAGCGGCAGGTGAAATGCTGGGTGGTAAAGCCGCCGAACATCAAGTGGTCGGTGGTGAGCGCCCGGCGCCTTGCGCAGATAAGGGCGAGCGGCGGCACCCCCTTGGCAGAGGTTTATGGCCTGCTAGAGCCTGTCCTGAAATCGTTCAAGCCGGACATCCTTGTCACGCTGACAGACGGCGAGCCGTCGGACTTTGACGCGGTCAGGACGATGGTGACCTCGTACAGAAAGATGGGCGTTCGGATGGTGGCGATAGGCGTCGGCAGGAACGTCAACGACTCTGTGGGGATCGGCCATAACCTGAAATACCTGAACTATGAAAAGGCGATCTCTGTCAGCAGGCTGCAGGACATTCCGAAAAAAGTGATAAAGCTTCTCAGATCGTGAGGTTGGGGTTTTCCTTCTTTACCTTTTCCCAGTCGCTCAGGAACGCAGAGAGCCCCTTGTCCGTCAATGGATGAGTCAGCATCTTGCCCAGTATGTCCGGCGGCAGGGTGACTACGTGCGCGCCTATCTTGCCCGCGTCGATCACGTGCAGCGGGTGCCTTATGCTTGCGACAAGGACATTCGTGTCAAACTGGTAGTTCCTGAAGATCTGCACGATCTCTCTGATCACTGCCATGCCTTCCTGCCCAGCGTCGTCCAGCCTGCCGATGAACGGGCTGACGTAGGCGGCGCCGGCCTTTGCGGCCAGGATTGCCTGGTTTGCCGAAAATATGAGCGTGACGTTCGTCGGGATGCCTTCCTCTTTTAGTTTCTTGACGGCCTTCAATCCGTCCGGGATCATGGGGATCTTTACCACGACGTTCTGGCCGTATTTCTTTAGCCTGTGTGCTTCTTCCATCATTTCAGCCGTGGTGGTGCCGACTACTTCGAGGCTCACCGGCCCCTTCACTATCTTTACAATCTGGCGCATGATCTCCGCCGGGTTGCCCTTCTCCTTCGACAGCAATGTAGGGTTTGTCGTAATACCGTCCACAAGCCCCATGTCGTTATATTTTTTTATGGATTCGACGTTCGCGGTGTCGAGGAAGATCTTCATTATTTCCTGCTCCTACTCTTTGCTTCAAGCACTGCCTTTGCTATTTCTGTTGCGGTCAGGCCGTACTGCTCCAGCAGAGTGTCAATCTCTTCGTCGCGGGCAGACTCGCCAAACGTGTCCCGGACGCCCACTCGCTTTACCGGCACGGGGTAGGTTTCCGCAGTCACTTCAGACACGGCGCCGCCAAGGCCGCCGACGATGTTGTGCTCCTCGGCAGTCGCGATGGCGCCGGTCTCCTTGGCGCACTTTGCCACGAGATCCCTGTCGATCGGCTTTATCGAAAACATGTCGACCACCCTGCAGGATACGCCTTTTTTCTTGAGCTCCGCGGCCGCTTCGCGCGCCATACCGACCATGAGGCCGCACGCGATTATAGTCGCGTCAGAACCGTCCTCCAGCAAGTTGCCCCTGCCGATCTCAAACGACTCTGGCTGGTCGGCGTATATCACTTCGCTTGAGGGCCTTGCGAGGCGCATGTAGAACGGCCCGGGCGTGCTGGCTATTGTCCTTATGAGGTGCTTGACTGCTATCGCGTCGGCCGGGATGATCACCCTCATGTTGGGTATCGCCCTCATGCTTGCAATGTCCTCTATCTGCTGGTGAGAGGCTCCGTCGGGCCCAACGGTGAGGCCGCCGTGAGAAACAACCAGCTTTACGTTGAGTCTGGGGTAGCAGATCGTGTTGCGGATCTGGTCGACGCACCTGCCGGGGATGAACGCCGCGTAGGTGCTGGCAAACGCGATCTTGCCGGCTATCGAGAGGCCGGCGGCCACCGAGACGAGGTTGGCTTCAGCGATCCCGACGTTGAACATCCTCTCGGGGTACTTGTCGCCGAACTTTTTCGTCTTGAGTGAGTCGGTCGTGTCGCCCCCGACGCAAACGATTCTGGGGTCGTCCCTTCCAAGCTCCACGAGAGTGTCGCCGTACGCGCCTCTCATGTCAGCGGTTTTTTTCTCGCTACTTAATAGCATGGAGCTCTTCCTCTATCCCAAGCTCATTTGCGTATGGAATCAATATATGTTTACGGGCTTTCGTCCAGTCGGGCCTGATGTTGAGTTGCGTCGCGTGGTTGAGGAGCCTCTTCTCGAGCGCGACTGCCGCCTTGTGCCTCAGCTGTATGACAGAGCTGTGGATGTCCCCGCCGCCATAAACCGCGGCGCCGGCCACGAAAATCCGCGCGCCGGCGTCATATGCCTGCTGGAGCGTTATCGCGTCGATGCCGCCGTCGGCCTCGACATAGCCGGTAAAGCCGTGCTCCCTGAGCTCCTTGCTGACGGCCACCATCTTTGGCAGCACTTCGGGCATGAACT
>DASTTF010000117.1:0-2326 GCA_035760305.1 Nitrososphaera sp. | reverse complement strand
GCTAAAGTAAATAAACAAAAAAGGTAAGGTTCCATTGTCATGATAAATATCGATAACCAGGACCCCGTAGTAGATTCGCCCGAAGAGCGCAGGCGGCGGTTCCTTGAAGAGTTTGAAAAGCCGTTCAAGTGCGAAAAGTGCGACGAGCGGTTCAAGAAGAAAAAGTACCTGCGCGAGCACAAGTCCGAAATCCACTCTTATTGAGAGGAAGGTGCCGGAGGCGGGATTTGAGCCCGCGACCTTACGATTTCTTATTTGTAGAGATTATGAGTCGTACGCTCTAACCAAGCTGAGCTACCCCGGCTCGCCACCTGAAATTTCTCGCTGTATAATATAAGCTATTCAAACATGCGCCGGACGTCGCCTTCTAGCACGCCCGAGCCGGAATGCAGCCTGTCGATGTGGCTCGACAGCCCCTCCTTTGTGTCAAAGGGCGACTCGCAGTAGGGGCAGACTAGCTTGGCCGTGCTCGTGTCCCGCATGTAGACAATGGCTTTCGGGTTGATGATGCAGACCGGCGTGCCCTTGATCGCAGTGTGGGCAGTAGACATTGTCGCCATGTGTATCTTTTCAAAAATGTCGTCCCGCGACACCATGCCAAGGACGGCAGAGTGCGAGCTCACGATCACCTGCCGGATGACGTGCTTGTCCATTATCGACAGGGTTTCCTGCACCGTGTTGTGCGGGCCCACAGCGAGCACAGGGCTTGTCATTATTTCCCGGAGCCTGACCTTGCCGGGGTTCCTGCCCTGCGACATCACCTTGAACAGTATGTCAGTCTTGCTTACTATGCCGACGACCTCGCCTAGGTGCGAAGCAAGGACGCTCCTTGCATGCTTTTCCTTCATGAGACTCAGCGCTTCGTCCGTGAAACTGTCGCTTTCCAGAATCACCACGCTTGTGTTGATAAAATGCTCGATGGTCGTGGACAGTAGCGCCGAGATGTCTTCGGGGACGTAGCCGCTCATACGTAACTATCGGTTCTGTTTTATTTAAGGGTGGCTAGGGCATCTTGTCCTCGAACTTTAGCTTGATGAGGTTCTGCCCGCCGGCCTTGCGTATCTCCACCAGCTCCTCCCTCTCCAGCCTCTTGACCAGCCGCCATATCGTGGTCTTTGGCAGCTGGAACTTGGTCCGGATCTCGCTTTCAAACGCGGCCCCTTCCTTTTCTGCAAGGAACGTCAGCACCTGCTGGTCCTCCGGGCGCAGGTGCGGCCGCTCTTCGATTATCCTGCCGACTATTCTGCCGAGCACCGACTTGTCGATCTGCGAATCAGGGATTGTGCCCGGCTCTGCCGGCACGCTGCTCACTTCCAGCGGATCTTCTTCGCCGGCGGGCTCCATTTCTTTTACTTCAGGCGGCCGGATTGCCGCTACCGCCCTGCTGCTGTTGGAAACCTTTGGAGGATCCCTCCTCTGCAACTGCGGCGCCGGCGCTGGTGGTTTCCTCATCCTGAGAAAGACCAGCACGCCGATTCCGCCTGCTGCGGCTGCCGCGGCTGCGATTATCACCGACGCCGGCATCTGCGGCTCGGCCGGCCTGTCCCCGATCGCCGCGGCCGCGTCGGCGGCAGAATCCCGGGCCGCGACATAGTCGCCGCCTGCAAATTCAGAGTTTGCCTGCTCCAGCAGCTGCCGGGCGGCCGCGACGTCGCGGCCCTCTCCGGCGGCCCTGCCTATCTGGCCGTCGGCTGAGGTGATTGCGTTCTGTGCCGTCACATAGTTCCTGCCTGCATTAACCGCGGCGTCGTTTGCCTGTCCCGCCAGCCCTTCGGCTTCGCTGAACCTCCTGTCGTCCCTGGCGTCCATCGCCCTTTGTAAGAGGCCCTCGGCGGCGGTCAGGACGATGCCGGGATGTTGGCCGCGCGTTTCCGTGATCGCCACGCCAGCGAGCTGGATGGCAATGTTTGCCTGGTCCTCTGTTCCAAGTACGCCTATTGCATAGCTGACTCTGATGCTGCCGGGCTCGCTAAAGGTCAAGAGAGGCTGGCCGTTGACTATCCTGATCGCTGCAAAAGGCTCAAAGTCGACAAGAACGCTGTCTAGCGGAAGCCTCACTATGAGACCTGTAGTGGCGTTGATGGAGAATGTCCATATCCCCTGCTGCCTGTTTGCAAGGTCGGGTGTCGTGTAGCTTATCCTGACGTTTGAAACGCCCGGGGTGTTCAGCACGATCTCGTTCGGGTTCTCCCCGATGTCGTACTCGACTAGCTCGTCTTCAAGGTCCACGACGATCAGGTCGTTTATGCGGGTCACGCCGAAAAGCTCGATCCTTATTTCTTCGTCAAGCGGGTCTTCGATGCTGACATCGTACTCTACCAGCGCG
>DASTTF010000116.1:0-9224 GCA_035760305.1 Nitrososphaera sp. | reverse complement strand
CGCCACGTATTCTATAGAGCTTTTACAGCCGGGCGGCAGCAGGACACTCTATCTGGGTCCCTTTAAATTTGAAGAGGAGAGCGGGCACAGGCTGCTTGTTAGTATTGAGGGTGCAGCGCTGGACTACCATCCCGACTCATTCACCGTCTACCAACAAGGCACAATACAGGCCGCCTTTATTGCGGTTCCCCTGATAGTGGCCGGCGCGGGACTAGTTGGCTTCTCGCTATTCATGAAGAGAAATAGCAGGGCTGTATGAAACTGTTTTGACTGACATGCTCTTATAAAACAAAAACTGACAGCTTGCCATTGTCGGCTGACTGACTATGATAACCGGTATTGATTTTGAGATGGCCAGGATCTTGCTTGCGACAGGCATGCTTGCATGTGCCGCCTTCTTCGACCTGCGCAGGCGCGAAATTAGCGATCTGCTGTGGGTGGTATTCGGAGTTGCGGCCGCTACAGTTTACGCACTTGAATTTGCAAGTGGCAGGACCTTTGATCTCCTGAGTACCCTGGTGCCTATTTCCATTGCTGCCGCAGTTTCCTTTGGAGTCTACAGATCAGGGTTGTTTGGCGGCGCTGATGCGCTGGCGCTTGTCACACTTGCGGCCATACTGCCAACCTTTGGCGGAGGGATTCTGGAAAAGATCGTACCGGACGGCAGCGCGGTCCTGCTGCACCCAATAGTCCCGCTAATGGTGCTTTCCAATGCGGTAATACTGTCGCTGTCGGTGGTGGGGCTCAATCTGGCAAGCAATGCCGTTTATGCGTCGAAAAACCCGGGCAGGCTGTTCGAGGGGCTTGAGCATGAGTCAACCGGCAAAAAGATCGTAGCAGCCGCGATAGGCTACAGGAGCGGGAACAAGCCGGGCTATGCGTTCCCGATCGAGCAGACGGTAGACGGGAAGCGCCAGTTCAGCTTTGCGCCCAAGAACGCCGAGACGGCTGAATACGAGTCCAGGAATAACGTTTGGGTCACGCGCGGCACGCCGTTTCTCGCCTTTATGCTGGCCGGCTTTGCTGTAATGCTCTTCGTGGGTGACATTGCAGGCGTAATCATGAGTCTGTTTTTCTAGGCGCCTCGACGTGTCTCCTGATCGTGGCTACTTAGCAAGTTAAGAGTACATCTTTATATGCATCCTGTCTTGGTATAGGCTTAGCCTTGGCAATAATAAACGCAAAGGTCGACGATAACTTGGTCAAAGAGTTCCGACACGTGATATACGAGAAATATGGCTTAAAAAAGGGGGACTTTAAGCGCGCACTCGAAGAGGCTATGCTTGACTATATCCGCAAGCATGCCGCCGAAAAGGCGGTTGACCATAAAGAAAGCGTGGTTTCAATCCCTCTGTGATGGCTCAGGTCTCTTCCTCTTCTTCCTCGTCTAACTCGTTTTCCAGTGCGTCTTCAACCACTTCTGGGGTTCGTTCTTCCGTCGGGCTCACGTTTTCCGAAATAAGCGGCTCGTCCACTTCATTAACCTTGGGCTTCTTTAGCATGTAGACTCCGCTGCCCACGGCCGCAACTCCGCCGAGTATGGCATAGCTCGCCCATGAGGGCTGGCCGGCAAAGGCGGTACTGAGCACGGGTATGGGCGGCAGGACAGCGGCCGATCCATCGATCTCGAATACTTTGCTGTCCCGCGACGACTGGTACCCGTCCTTGTTGGCCGTTACCATAAGTGTAAGCACGTTTGAAGACCGATCAGTGTTCGTCGGAATGTATACAAAAGACGCTCCGCCGTTTTCGTCTGTGGTCATGGTCGTTACCAGCCGTAGACCCTGCGGTCCCGAGTCTTCCACCCGTACCGTTGCCCCGGAGACTGGCGCGCCATTTGCATCCTTGACCGATGCCTGCATCAGGACAGGGTGGTTGTATGCCAGCATCGAGAACCCATTGTCCATCAGGACGGCAGTCATCGGCTTTTGGTAGGGTCCGACAACTATCTCTTTGGATATTCTGGTTGGCTTGAAGCCGTCCTTTAGCAGAGTCGCGTCTACCGTAAAGGTGCCGGGGCTGTCTGACATTACCTGTATTCCGGCAGTATACGAGCCGCCGGCAGCTTCAAATGTCGTTGCGTTGCCCTGCAGCTGGAGCCCGGAAGACGCACCCCACCTGATGCTTGCGCCTGCTATTGGAGTTGACACCGTCACTTTGGTTGGAATGGATGTGTCAAAGGTGCCTGTACCGATAAACGACGCCGGCAGATCCACAACGACTGGCGCCAGAATGGCAGACGATGCCTGCATGCCGTCGGCCATGGCGTAGATCGTAAAGTTGTCTGCTCTGCCAAACATTGCGACATCAAAGGTGGCAAATGACTTGCCTTTCGGTATGATCACTCCGGAAGTGGGAAGCACACTGGAAACGGATGACGAAGTGAGTTCTACTGTAATGTCGTCTGGTGCCAGTACTGGGTTGCCGGACACGTCTCTCAATTGAACGACTCCGATCTTGTGGACCTTGCTAAAGGCCACCGCGCTGTCAAACGGGAGCAGAACTTGGCTGGCGGTCCCGGTATGGAAGAGCAGATGCATGTCTGACGCCGTCTCTAGCGCAAAGTCCGAATTTACCCCTACAGGCACCGCGCTTACTTCATTAATCTCATTTCCCAATACCGTGTTGTCTGCCTTGAAAGAATCAATTTCGACGCGAAGGCTGGCAAAGCTTTTTCCTGGTTTGATTTCAGTAAGCTCATTCACAGGCTTTACAAGATACTTGACGCCTTGCTGCGAGTTTGACGGCCTATCCGAGGAATCAAGCGTAACGAAAAACAGGTCGGTGAACCCATCGCGATCAAACAGCACGCGATAGTTACCGTCTGACGCGTAGCCTCCAGGCGAAAATGCTTTTGTCTGAGTCGGATTTAGGCCGCCTACGACAGAGATTGAATTTGAACCAACGGCGACGTTTGCCAGCGAAACGGAGAAGTCGACAGCATTGGCTTGGCGGCCGCTCAATATTGTGGCAGTCCCGTAGGAAGTGCCGGCACTGATATAACCGGGATTGTCTACTCTCGCAGCCAGGTTGTCGCCCGAAACAACATTGAGATTGCCTTGACCCTGGCTAAAGATCGATTCAGAATCTAGAGGATAGAGCGCGCCTCCCTCCAGATCATCTATTGGATGCCAGTCATCCTCATTGATTACGCCATCGTTGTTAGAATCCCTGTGCTCATCAAATTCGCCGTTGGCATCACAATCTTCACCATCGTCAGTGAGATCTCCGTTTTGGTTACAATCGACATCGTCGTCATCGCGTTCTATAGTATTGAGCTGGTATACGACTATTGACTCTGCGGCACTGGGCACGTCGTCAATGGTGAATACCTGGAGCGCCCTGTCTATTGCCTTTGGGTGCGATATGACAAGAGAATCAGGCAGCACTTCAAATGAAGCGGCACCGGCGCCAAGGCCTGAAGCTGACGCTCCTACCGTAACAGTCTGGCTACTGTAAAAGTTCATGTATTGTCTTGTATAGAATCCGAATTCGCCTTTCTTTATGACTGCAGGGGCATTGCCAATGCCTGTCAGCTGGAACGCGCTTGAAAAGAGTTCCAGCTCGATGTCTTCAGCCGCAAGAGTAGGCTGTCCCGCAGCATCGGCCACTCCAACAAATATGTCAATGGTATTTTCGTTCAGGCCAACTTTATCGGGAAATACGTAGACATTCAACGAGGCTGGCTGCGTCTGTGATATTGCAACGTTAGTTACAGTGTCAAGCTGACTAGCGGTGCCGGCGCTCGACGTTGCCTTGATGAAAGCGTTTCCTGATTTTTCAAGTGTCTGTATGGTTCCAGTGGCGTAGTAGCTGCCCTTCTTTATCACAAGGCTGGCTTCGCCCAGTTTTACAAGCGAGCTTTCATAGTTAAAGTCAACGTGGATATCTTCCCGTGCCTGCAGGATGTTCCCGTTACTCTCCAGGTATACCGAGAACGGCATTTCTGAAGCCACTTGCATCTTGTCAGATGCAAGGTTGATCACAAGATTAACGTTTTCGATAAGGCTCACGGCGTCGACCACCCTGAAGGTCTGGGTTACCAGTTGATTTCCGTACAGCGCCGATATTTCAGTCTCGCCCGCGAGTTCGCTCACTTCGACTCCAAACTGGGCGTAGTCGCTGCCAGCAGGTATCATGACCCTTGAAGGCACGAACGCGATTGAAGCATCATCTGACAGTAGGCCGACCTCCAGATCGCTTTTTGCAAGGACCGGCACACCGGTACTGGTTGAGACCAACCTAACATAGCCAATCTGATGTGTGGCCGCGCCTGCCTCGACGACGGAAGTTGAAAAACTCAGATCCAGCGTGATATCATCAAGTGCCTTTGCTGGCGAATGAGGAATGTATGTTATAAGCGACAGTACTACAAAGCAGAGCAATGTGCTGGCTAGTTTTGCTATCTTTCTCAAACTCTTGTCCCTGTGTCTTTTCTAGATCGCAATAGCTTGCCTATTGTAGCTTAGTCTGTAGGCTAGTGATACAGACATGTACATGAGAGGATTGTGGAAAAAGTAGAGCAGGACCGGCGATAAAGAACATCGTAGATGCGGCCGCGCCTTACCTTTTCGCAATAAACATAGCCCAGTCAGAAGGCCTTGCGGTGCTCCTGTGGATCACTAGACAATAACCTATGTTGTAGCCAGCAGCGGCACCCTTGGAGCGCTCTGGAAGCTCTCAGTTATCAGGTCTGACATACGCGCGTAACAGGCTAGGAATTCTCTTCCCTTTTCGGTCGTCCTGTACACAAGCGCGCCGTCCGACACGTCCTGGGCGATAAGCCCCTTGCCGAGCAGCTGGTTCAGGTAGTACAGTATCTGTTCGTAGCTCAGGTTTGCCCTGTACATGATGTGGGTCTTTTTTATCCCCGACGTTGAGAGAGCCAGAACGTCTGCCATTATCTCGATTTTTCCTCTGTTGTTCTTGCGTTCAGACATAGGTTGCATAAAGTCTTGCAAGTTATATTAGGGGGAGGGCGGAACTCGCAAGCTGGAACGGCCGTTCCAGTTCCATGCCAGCAGTTTGTGTGGCGCCAGTGGGCGCTTGGCGCGACAAAATGTGTGTGCAGCCGCATGGTCGCGGCTTTCCGAAATGATGCTTTTAAAAATGCCTACTGGTCATCTTTGCCGTCGTTGCTGCCGTTGCCAGAGCCTTCGTTGCCTTTATCGTTGTCGCCGTCCTCTTTGCCGCTGTTCCCGTTGCCGGACGATTCGCCCGAGCCGTCAGGATTTTTGCCGCTGTTAGAGCTGGACGCGTTGTTGTCCTCGATCAGGCTCTTCGCATCCTCAATCGCCCAGTATGCCGCTGTCAGGGTGTCTCTTGCCGAGTCAAGGTCCTGCGCTTCTATGCTCATCTTGGCGTCTGCAATAAAAGAGAGCGCCTCCTGCACCTTGGCCTGTGCTTCCGCGTCAGAGCCGGTCTTGTTGAGCAATTCAAGCGCGTCGTTTTCAAACCGATCTGCCGCGGAGATCAGCTTTCTGGCTGACTCTTCGTCTTCAGGACTGGTGCTGTTCGCGTATGAAACAAACTGTTCCTCCCCTTCTTCAAGGAGGTCGACCCTGATCGCCTCGAGCAGCATGCTTACCCGCTCCAGATTCAGCTCTGCTGTTTCAAAGTTGCCCTCGTCTATCATCTGCCTGGCACTTGCCAAGAGCCGTGCGGCGGCGTCGAACTGGCCGTCCTTGTCAACCTGGTTCTTTTGCGCCAGATCTTCAAGCCGGTAGTAGTATTCCCGCATTATCCTGTATGTCCCGACGACATCCGAGTTGTCGTCGTTCTCGGCCTGCTGCTCGGCGGTCTGCTCAAACCTCGCCACATGCTCCTCAGAGAGCGCGCTGAGGACCTCGCGAAAGTCCCGGATGGCAAATATCATGTGCTTTTTTGCCTCAGCCTGGTCTCCAAACTCGATTGCCTGGAGCGCAAGCGACGCCTCCGACACTCCTTCGCTGTATTTTCCTGCAACCTCCTCTGACAGGACGTAGCCGTTTTCAACCAGCTCCCGTACCCGGGCGTTGACCGCGTCCTGCGCCTGCAGGAGCACGTTCTTTAGCATGCGCAGCTCCAGCCTGCTCGCGGCGTCCGACTGGCTGCTGTTAGAGATCGTAAAAGTGGAATTGGCCTGAAGTTCGGCGTAAAAGGCCGAAACCGTGAATACGCCAAAGCCGCATTCGTCAAGCCTAACCGGCCTTGACACGAACGAGTTGTCTGCAGCCGGCAGCATGTTCTGTGTGGCGCAGTCCCCTCCGGATCCCGTCACCTTTATGAGGATCGCATAGCCCTCAGGCGCGTCCTCGGGTATGACCCCCACAATCCTTGCCGTCTCGTCTAGGGTGTAGATGTCCTTGTTGGTGATCACCGTAAAGGATTCTGCATATGCCGACAGCGGCAGGACCAGAATCAGCAATAGGGGCAGGGCGATAATAGTTTTTTTATTTACCAATGAACCGGCAGCGGTGTACAACCTGTTACTACCATCTATTACTTTCGGTAGCCATTATATCAGGAATACTTGGAACGGCCGTTCCACCCGTTTTGAGCCGGGAGACCCGCCGGCGTGCGACGGGCGCGGCCGCAATCAGACTTAAAAGGAATGCTATGCCAAACCGGGTATGCTCGCCAAGCACAACGTAAACCGCCTCAAGCGCGGCATGAGAGAGAAATAGAAGCAGACGCTTGTCGAAGAGATCGTTAGGCACAAAGGAAAGGTAAAGGCCTGAGAGGCTTAGTCGTGATGCACAGCATGTCCGATGAGCAGGAAAGTGTCGTGCTCACCTTCTGGGAGACAAAAGAAGACATGGACGCGTTCTACAGCCCGGCAACAAAATAGTCGCCTCGTTTCTCGAAAGGGCGAGGCCGTTCATGGAGGGCGCGCCGGAAAGAAGCGACTACTCTGTAGAATAGCTGGCGATGTAAGTCCCCGAGTCGTATATATTACTAAAGCGACTCAGCTGCTCCATGCGCCAGCTGCTCGCGGCAATCGCGGCTTTACTGCTGTTCTCGCCTGCCCTCACATTTGCGCAGGATTACAACGTGATCAAGTCTGAGAGGAGCGAAAGCTTTGTTTTCCCCTACACTGCGTCGAACCAGGACGACAACAGCCCGCTAGTCTACACTTTTGACGAGCCAAAGCAGCCGAGCTGGATACTGCTCATACGCAACAACGTGTCGTACGTGCCGGGCAACGACTCAAAGACCGTGATCAGGATACAGGAGCCGGCGCCAAGCGAGAAATACATTGAAATCGTGGCGTTTGGCGGCGAATCAAAAAGGTACTGGGTCGCTGTGAACACGCCAGAAGCGGGGTACGCTAGGATGTATGACAACCGGCAGGACGGCTGGACAACGGAAGGCCCGATAGCCGTGACGCACAGCGAGAACTCGGGCCTGACGGTCACAAACGGCAAGAGGATCGTCCTTGACAGGCTCAGCCTCGACGGCTTTGCAGCGGGATCGATCGCAGTCTATGGCAACGACGGCGAAACGCCTGTGGCCAACGCCTACGCAGGCGACATCGGGTTTGAGATACTATTTGGGAGCTTCAACGAGTCGCCCGTCTATTATGTGCCCATCGGGGTGACGCTCGGAGTCGGCGGCTTGATAGTCGGCCTGCTGATATTCAAGAAGAGGAAGTCAGACTAGAGTAGTACCTGCACATCTTTTTCAGGCCGCACGCCTTGCAGTTCGGCTTTACCGGCAGGCAGATGTTCTGCCCGTACATCACAAACGTATCGTTCACCCTTGTCCACAGCCTCCTGTCGACCAGCCGGGTCAGCTCCAGCTCTGTCTGCTCTGGCATTTTTGTATTGACGAGCCCCAGCCTGTTTGAAATCCGGTGCACGTGTACGTCGACGGGTATCGCCGGCTTGTCAAACGCGTAGACGAGCACGCAGTTGGCGGTCTTTCTGCCTACGCCGGGAAGCTCCAGCAACCGGTCGATGTCGCAGGGCACCAGGCCACCGAACCTGCTCACCAGCATCTGCGACACCTGCTTTATGCGGTCTGCCTTGACGTTGTAAAAGCCGATGCTGTGGATTATCTTTTTTACCTCGTCAATGTCCGCAGAGGCAAGATCCTGCGGGGTCTTGAACCTTGCAAACAGCCTGTTCACGACCTTGGTCGTGTTCTCGTCCCTTGTTCTGGCGGACAGTATCGTGCCTATCAGGATCTTGAACGGGTCGCCCTGCTCTTCCATCTGGAGCCCGCGTAGCGCGGTGAGCCGGGGCGGCTTTTCCCGGTTGAGCGCCTGCTCCATCTTTTTTATAATGATGCCCATCAGGCGCTTTGCCAATACAGGAATGTCCGCCCGCAGAGCATATAATTTTATACTCTTTGCAAAGAGTATAGTCAAATGGAGCTTGCAAGGGACGAGGAAGAGGCGCTCGCCGGCAAGAAAGACGAGGCGCTGGCTTCCGCGTACAGGATTCTTGTCGCCATAGGCGAGGCCACCGGCGCTGCAAAGCTCGTCCCGATAAAGTGGGCCCACGTTTCCGGCGTCAACTACAACACGATCGGGGACGCCGGCGTCCAGTTCCTTGACAAGTTCAGCAGCACGGCCAAGGTCGCCGTAAAGACGACTGTGAACCCGATGGGCTACGACAGGGACCACCCCGAAGGCATCCCAGAAAAGTTCCAGGAAAAGCAGGCGAGCATCGTGCAGTCGTACGAGCGGATGGGGGTTATGCCGTCCTTTACCTGCACGCCGTACGAAGTTTTCGACATCCCGGACAAGGGCGCGGCCGTCAGCTTTGCCGAAAGCAACGCGGCCGTGTTTTCAAATTCTCTATTGGGCCTTATGACAAACAAGGAGAGCGCGCTGTCCGCGCTCGCCAGCTCTGTCACGGGCAAGGCGCCGCTCTCTGACCTCCGGCTTGAAGAAGCGAGGAACCCAAAGGTGGGCATCGAGGCCGATTTCAAGTTTGGAAGCGAGCTTGACTACGGCCTGCTGGGCTACTTTGCCGGCAAGGCCGTCAAGGAAAGCTCGGTCGCCTTCAGCGGCATAGCCAGACCGTCGACCATCGAGGCAAAGGCGTTGTCCGCGGCCATCGGGACGTCCGGCTCTTGCGGCATGTTCACCATCGGCCAGGGGCGCGGGGAGAAAATCTCCTTCACCAAGAAAGAGGCGAAAGCGGCGATGGACGAGCTGGGCACCGCACAAGATGGCGACGTCATTACGCTTGGAAGTCCCCAGCTGGGCATGAACGAGCTCGATCTCTTGGCAAAGC
>DASTTF010000115.1:0-6761 GCA_035760305.1 Nitrososphaera sp. | reverse complement strand
GGGCGACGCTGACTACGTGCGGTTTGAAAACGTGCTGAACTTAGTCCTTTCACACCAGAACGTAGGCTCGGTCGTGACCATGTGCACACCTTCCGCCACCCTGAACTACGACGACCTTGCCAGAGTGCTGGTCAAGATGTCGGACAAGTTCCCTGACAAGACGATGCTTGCGTCGCTGATGGGCCTTGCGGAAGGCATCGAAAACAGAGCGATAATGTCCGAAGGCGGCGTGCCGTACTACCTCTATTCAGAGCCGGCGATAAGGACGCTCAAGGCAATGTACGACTTTAAAAAGTGGGTCGACACTTCTGCCATTAAGGCGTCAACCCTGCAGTTTGCCAAGGACAAAAACAGGGTAAAGTCGATATTTGAGCAGGTCCGCAGGCAGGGAAGGAACAACCTCCTGGAAGAAGAGGGCTATGAAGTGCTCAGGGCCTACGGGTTTCCGACCCCAAAGAGCATCCTTGGCGCAACCGAGGAAGAGTGCGTCAGGGCTGCAAAGGAGATAGGCTATCCGGTAGTCATGAAGATCGCGTCGCAGGACATTATCCACAAGTCCGACGCCGGCGGGGTCAAGGTGGGGGTAAAGAACGACGACGGGCTACGCGGCGCTTTCAGGTCGATAATGGAGGGCGCTAAAAAGTACAGGGTCGACGCCAGGATAAATGGCGTGCTGGTGCAGGAGATGGTGAAATCAGCAAAGGAGACGATACTTGGCGCAAGCCAGGACCCGACGTTCGGGCCCGTAATCATGTTCGGCCTCGGAGGCATATACGTCGAGATGCTCAAGGACGTGGTATTTCGCGTCGCGCCGATAGACGATCGCGAAGCTATGAACATGATAGAGTCGATAAAGACGATAAAGCTGCTGAAAGGCGTCAGGGGCGAGAAGCCGTCAGACCTGAAGGCAATCGCGGATTCTCTGCAGCGGCTGTCGCAGCTCGTGGTCGACTTTCCAGAGATAAAGGAATTCGACATTAACCCGCTCCTTGTGCTCGAAGAGGGCAGGGGCGCGCGTGTGGTCGACGCCAGGATAATCCTGAAATAATCAGAGTTTCGTGCCGCATTCTGCGCAGAACCCAGAGCCGGCCTCGTTCTGGTAGCCGCACGCGTGGCACCTTCCGCCCGACGCGGGCTGGGCGTCAACAGTCTTTAGCAGCACAATGTCGCCTATCTTTGAAATGCCATCCCACGAGACCTGCCTGTCCCCGATCTTGAGCGTGATCCTGGCGCTGCCTGATTCCCTGCTCAGGCCGACCTCTTCCACCTTGCCGATGAGCATCGCCTCGCTGTCGTAGGCGGCCATGCCGACAAGCGACTGCAGGGTGACAAAGCTGTCGCCTGCTGTCGCAGCGGCCGGAGTGGCAGTAATGTCGGGAGCGGCAGCGGCTGGCTCGGCCTTTGGCGCAAGAGCCTGCGCTTGCTGCTGGGCGGGAGCGTCAAACTTGCGGTACTGCGCGATGGTGGCGCTGCACGTCTTGCACTTGTACTCGCCCTTTTCGATGAGCGTCACTCCTTCTCCCAGCTCTTCGTTGGGGTTCTCGTAGTGGACTCCGGGCGCGCCTTCGTACTCTTTTTCGCACTTGTTGCAAAAGTATTTCACGAACCTGTCCTCGTCGAGCCTGCCGACGCCGGCCAGGAACAATTCGGGGCCGCCGAGGTTGCCCTTTTTCTGCTCTTCGTCGTTTATCCTCGCAATAGCGTAACCGCCCGAGCCGCGCAACTTTTTCTGCGCCATGTCTTCAGCCATCATGGTGTGTGCTAGTGTTCCAGGCACAAGTTATTTAAATCATGTCAAACTGGCGCGCCATCACCAGCGTTTCGCCGTTCTCTGTCCGCACGACCTTGTCGACCACCCCGTAGACAGGCGTGCCCAGGCTGCCCAGCTCTATCTGTATCACGTTGAGTTTTACTATCGCGATCGTTGTGTTTACTCTTGTAGTCGTGCCGTTTGCAAAGTCAAGCGCGCTTGTCAGCGCCATCGTGCCGTCGCCAAGGATCAGGTCCGAATCGCTCACTGCCGTCAGGTTGGCAAGCGAATACTCTTTCCTGTCGAGGCCGTCCGACCGCACCATCGTAAAGTTGGCATCGAAGTCAAAGACAGCCGTGTCGTTCATGGCCATGCTCCAGTTGCCCGACAGGATGTGCAGCTGCCCTGCGACATAATGGTATGACGCAAGCGTGCCGTTTATGTAGAGGGCGTCGGCAACCTGCGGCAGCAGTTCTTCAATTCCATCGTCTGCCACTGTTGCAGAGACGGCAGTCGATTCGTCCTTGAAGACGAAGGGCGACAGCAGCGGTCCTGTCGAGTTGTCTTCAGACTCTCCGTCGTCCTCTTCTTCTGACTCGTCGCCATGTTCAGGCTCGTCATCATTTGTCGTTGGCGGCAGCGGTTGTTCGCTGCCTGTCTGGTTATCTTGCTGCGGCGGCTGCTCTTCCTCTGGAGGTTGTTCTTCCTCCGGCGATTCAGGGTCAGAGGCATTGTGCCAGACTACATTGTACCTTACCTGCGAGCCGTCCGGCCACGATCCCCATTCTACCCCGTTTTGCGTGTATCCGTCAGGGACGCCGGGCATCACCCCAACATGCACGGTCAGCTGGACGTCTTTGTCCGGCCCCGCGTCGCCGACGCAGGCGCCGCTGCCAAACCCAAATGCAGTGTTGCGATACCAGGTGCTCCCGGCCATGGTGTTGTTCTGCGAGCTCGCGTTTGCGGTGCGCAGGGTAAACGTCACGTCATAGCCGACGCCTATCTGCGCGCCAAACTCCAGATCGGAATCTGACACCGGGTCGAACGTCTGCGTGCCGTTGTCTATCGCCATCGACGCAATGCCGGCGTCGTACCGGTTTTCGCAGGTAGAGGGGGCGTCGCCGTGAGCAAAGGCGGTACTTGAGAGCAACGGTGGAACGCACGAAATTGCCAGCACCAGAAAAACTGCGACTTTGGCCGGCCCGCGCATTCTGTCAGAAATATGATATGAAACTATTTAGTGGTTAGCGAGCCCGGACACGCTAGGAAAAGGGGATAACATTTGCCAATATGAATCCGCTTCGACGATTATTGATTAATATACGCCAGAGCCAGAAAAATGGGCAGTGAACGCCGTAATGCTGTTGTTGTACCGGAACCTGGCCGCCTCCGTGGACAAGGTGTTCCTAGTGTGGCAGGTCCTCTTTCCCATAGTCTACATCTTTATCGCAGGATATTCCTATTCCGCGCTGATCGGCGGGGAGGGCGTCCCGGTAGGCGCGGAGAGCGTCGCGTACCCGGCGTTCCTGGCGGCGGGCATGATCGGCTTTAACGTGATGAACAGCAGCACCATTTCCGGCAGCATAATATGGAACGACAAGCGGAACGGCATGTTCCAGCAGATACTGGTGATGCCGTTTGCGAGGATGGAGTACATCGCCGGCAACATCCTAACCATAATGCTCATGGGCCTTGCAAGCGCCGCCCTCATATTCGTGGCAGGCGCCCCGGTGCTTGCAGGGAGCGCCGAGCCGACGCTCGTCGGCTCGCTGTACGTGCTCTACGCCCTGATAACCGGCGCGATATTCTTTGGCTCTATCGCGGTAATAATATCGACGCGGCTGAAGAGCAGCGAGGGCTTCAACGTAATAGTCAACAGCGTGTTCCTTTTCTTTTCGTTCGTCAGCACCGCGTTCTATCCTGTGCAGGGGGTGCCCGGGGCGCTGGGCGCCGCGTTCTACGCCAACCCGCTGACCTACATCGTCGACGTGACTAGGGCAGGCATCTTTAACCAGATCGACTTTTTCGTTAACATCGAAGTCGGAGTCATTGCCGCGTTTACCGTGGCGGCGTTCCTGCTCGCCACCCTTTCAATGATGAGGATGAGGATCTAGGCCTGCTTGCCGATTACCGTGAGGAAGACTTCCTCCAGCGTCGGCGGGTTAACAGAAACGCTTTCTATCTGGACAGAATTCTTTGACAGCGACTCGATCATCTTGACGAGCATGTCCTGCGCGTCTGTCGAGCTTACCCTCACCGTGTCTTCCGCCGGCGTTTCAATTGTAGAGCCGCCAGCTATTGGCCGTATTATGTGCATGACAGACTGCGCGGTGGAATCTTTAAGTTTTATTTCCACCGCCTTGACGCCGCCGTATCTCTGCTTCAGGCCGGCCGGCGTGTCCGTCGCGATTATCCTGCCGTGGTTGATAATGGCAATCTCGTCGCACAGGTATTCCGCCTCCTCCATAATGTGCGTCGTGAAAAACACGGTCAGCCCGCCCTGCACGCGCTTTTTCACATAATCCAATAGTATGCGCCGCGCAGAGGGATCAAGCCCGCTCGTCGGCTCGTCGAGGAAGAGCAGGTCCATGTCGTGCATGAACTCGCGCGCCACCTGCACGCGCCTCCGCTGGCCTATCGACAGCTCGTCGTTTTTCATGCCCTTGAAGGAAGCGAGGTCGAACTTGTCCATGAGCTCCCTTGCCCTGTCCCGCCTCTTTTCTCCCGGCACTCCCCACATCATACCGTACAGCTCCAGCGCCCGCTCTACTTTCAGGTTCGCCTCAAAGCTCGGCTCCTGCAGCACGACCCCGATCCTCTTCTTGATCTCCCGCTGGTGCTTCACGATCTCTTTGCCAAACATCCTGACGGTGCCCGACGTCGGGTGGACAAGTGTCGTGAGAACCCGGATGGTGGTGGTCTTGCCGGCGCCGTTTGGGCCAAGGAAGCCAAACACCTTCCCATATTCCACGTCAAAGGACACGCCGTCGACTGCGTGCACCTGCCCGTAGCTCTTGCGCAGGTCGGAAACGTGGATGCAGGGCTCCATAGGCGCATAGTCAGAACTGCGCCTATTTTATTCTACGGAAGAGGCGGCCCTAGAGACCACCTCCGAAAGTGCCGGGTGGATGTGCACCGTCGTTGCGATGCTTTCAATGCCGGCCCCGACCTTCATCGCCACCAGCACTTCGTGTATCAGGACTGACGCGTGGCTGCCCATGATGTGGCAGCCGAGTATCCTGCCTTCCTTTGACACGAGGAACTTTGCAAAGCCGTCCCTGTCTTCTATTGCTTCGCCCATCGCAGTCCTGATGTATGGGTAAACTGCCCTGGAATATGCCGTCTTGCTCTTCTTCAATTCCTGCTCAGTATACCCTGCGCCGGCTATCTGCGGCGAGCTGAAAATCGCGTGCGGCATGGCGGTGTAATCTACAGGAGCCTTCCTGTGGCCGGTAATGTTGTAAAACGCGTACTGCGCTTCGTGGTTGGCGCTGTGCTTGAACTGGTAGCGCCCCACCGCGTCTCC
This sequence comes from Nitrososphaera sp., assembly GCA_035760305.1. Taxonomy (GTDB): domain Archaea; phylum Thermoproteota; class Nitrososphaeria; order Nitrososphaerales; family Nitrososphaeraceae; genus Nitrososphaera. Next base: position 1,485 of record DASTTF010000115.1, on the reverse strand, counting down.
AAGGGCGAATATCCCCTTGACGTTTGTTTCAAGGTATTCATCCACCTTGACGAATCCCCTGCCGTCTGTTTTCACACCTGTCTTTGACAGGTCAAGCGTGTCAGAATTCGGCGTCCTGCCGGTCGCCACCAGCAGCTGGTCGGACTCTACTTTAATTTTTTCACCCGAAGAGTTGTTTGCATTGACATGGAATATGCCATTGTCCTTGCTTACCGATTCGACGTTATAGCCTAGGTAGACGTCATATTTCTTGGAAAACACTTCGGTGAATTTTTTCGCAACTTCCTCGTCTTCGTTCGGCACCAGCACGCCCCGGCGCTGTATGATGCTTATTTTTGTTCCAAGCGAGCCGAAAAAGTGCGCAAGCTCGGCCGCGATGTACCCGCCGCCGATTATCGTGAGCGCGCGCGGCTGCTTTTTCAGCCTCAGCGCCTCGTCGCTTGTCAAAAAGCCCGTCCCTTCGAGCCCCTTGATCTTGGGAATCGCCGGGCGCGTCCCCGACGCTATCAGTATCTTGTCGGCCTTGATCGTGTCGTTTCCTGCGGAGAGGATCTTTTCGTCGACAAACCTGCACTCGTGCGGGAAGAGTTTCGGGTTGTCGGTTTCAGAGAACGCCTGCCTGATCCCGTCCGAGTCAGAGTCGACTATTCTATTTGTCCTGCTGACGATCTTTTCAAAATCCACCGAAAACCCGCCGATGTTGATGCCAAACTGCTTTGCAGTATTGATCGTCTCGGCGACGTCGGCGCTGTAAATCAGCAGCTTCGAAGGGATGCAGCCCCGGTTAAGGCATGTGCCCCCCATCCTGCCCTTTTCTACAATGGCAACGCGCATGCCGTGCTGCGCAGCCGCGTTTGCCACGTCAAGGCCCGAGCCGCTTCCAATGACTATCAGGTCGAATTCCTGCACAGCCCATTATCGGGCACATTTCAGATAAACTTGGTGCTCTCTCAAGATATATTAGCAAGTAGTTGGTAATGTTTTTTTCATATCTGGAGGTCTGGTGAAAAAGCTTGTCGTCTCCACCGTCGCACGATTTCAAGGGCATGCTGGAAATCATGCTCAGGCAAAAGCCCGAGCTTACCCCCGAGCAGATAAGGGACATGATCGACGAAAAAAAGCGCAAGGTGGGCGCGGGCTACCTTACCGACCAGGGCGCGCTCTTTCTCGTCGCGGCCGACCTCGGAATATCTTTTGACAGCATACCAAAGGCTCAGGCAGGATTGAAGGACATTTACGTCGGTGCAAAGGAGGTGACCGTCGTCGGCAGGATAATGAACGTCTACCCGGTCCACACCTATACAAAGAGGGAGAGCAACGAGCAGGCGGCCACCCGCACCATAGTCGTCTATGACAAGGACGCGAGGGTGAAAGTGAAATTATGGGACAAGCACGTCGGGATACCTGACGAGATGGGCCTGCAGGCCGGCGACATTATCAAGATAATCAAGGGCTACGTGAGGGCGGGGCTCGACGGCAAGCCGG
>DASTTF010000114.1:0-4162 GCA_035760305.1 Nitrososphaera sp. | reverse complement strand
CCAGAGCTCGTCGAGTACGGGAGCCTGAAGGGTGACCTGCAGGTCCACAGCGAAAACAGCGACGGCACGGCCACTATAGAGGAGATGGCGCGGGGCGCAAAGGCGTTTGTCAGGCTGGCGGGCAGATTGGACGCGGATCTGCTGGTGGTGCCGGAGGAGAGCTGGGGCTCGGCGCTCCAGTACTTTACCGGAAGCAAGGAGCATTCGGTGGAGCTGCGCAAGATGGCGATTGCAAAGGGACTGCGGCTGAACGAGTGGGGCGTCTTTCGGGGCGAGAGGAGGGTCGCCGGGAAGACAGAGCAGGACGTGTACCGGGCGCTCGGCCTCCAGTGGGTGCCGCCGGAGATGCGCGAGAACGCCGGCGAGATAGAGCTTGCAAGGCAGAACAAGATACCAGAGCTCGTCGAGTACGGGAGCCTGAAGGGTGACCTGCAGGTCCACAGCGAAAACAGCGACGGCACGGCCACTATAGAGGAGATGGCGCGGGGCGCAAAGGCGTTCGGGCTCGATTACATTGCAATCACCGACCACACAAAGAGCCTAGCGCTTGCGGGCGGCCTCGACGAGCAGGAGCTTTTGGATCAGGCCGAAAAGATAGCAGAGCTAAACGACAGGCTGGAGGGGTTCCGCGTCCTTGCGTCCGCGGAGGTCAACATCATGAAGGACGGCTCGCTCGACATTTCAAACAACGTCCTTGACAGGCTCGACATCGTGGGCGCGACGATCCATTCGCACTTTAACCTGCCGGTCGAAGCCCAGACGGAGCGGCTGGTGCTGGCCGCGAAAAATCCGAGCGTTGACATTCTGTTCCACCCGACAGGCAGACTGATCAACAGGCGGCCGGGCTACCCCGTCGACGTTGAAAAGGTGATCGAAGCCGCAAAGGACACCGGCACGGTACTAGAGATCGACGCGCACTATGACAGGCTGGATCTGAAGGACGACTATGTCAGGATGGCCGTGAGGAAGGAAGTAAAGCTGGTGATCGACTCTGACGCCCACCATCCGATCCACTACGCGTATCTCACGTTTGGCGTCGGGCAGGCGAGGCGTGGATGGGCTACTCGGTCAGACGTCCTCAACACGCTCCCGGCGGACAAATTGCTGAGAGCGCTAAAGTAATTCAATTATATGCCGAGTACCAATAAATTTACGGCGTGCACACGACCTTTGAAAAGGACGACCTGAGGGAGAGGAGGGTATTCCTCTGGATCTTTTACTTTTGTGCCACCGTGATGGCCGCCATAACGTTCTATGCCATCTATGTCAGCCTTGGCGAGTACATGCAGACCGGCAGGATCGTGATAGGCGAGGTGCTGGTCGACACCGAGTTCCCGTTCCCCGGACTGGCCAAGCTTGTAACGTATTTGATGATAGTGTCAGTCGTCGGCTGGTACTGCGTGGTGAGGCTGGGCGGCGACAAGGCGAGCAGCATCCCAAAGTGGCTGAAGGCCATACTGCAGCTGCTGGTGCTTGCGATCGCGATCGTGGCGCTCTATGAATTCGTATACAACTTTATCGTGTGGAACTCTTTCATTACCGCCGACGCGCTGCGGGGCATAATAGAGTTTGACGACATCAACGTGCCCTACCCCAACCCTGAGACCCCTTGGAACCTAGTGTTCGCGACAAAGATGTCGCTTGCCGCCTTCCTGATCTCGGCGCATGGCTTTTACACAATGTCCAAAAAGTCAAAGTAGCCACTCTTTCACCCGGGTCCTTTCAAAGTCCTGCTTTTTCTGGAAATTCTGCTCCGATGGCGCCTCCAGCCTGACGACGGGGCCGGCGGGATTGAAAAAGTCGGCATCCAGGTAGCCGGCGCGCCCGTGGCCCGTTTCCATGAAACAGTAGCCCCGGCCGGCAAAAGCTGCGGCCGCCGGCCTGCCGCCGATCTCTCCCATGATCTGCCTGGCGGCGACCTTGCCCTGCTCCTCGGCAAATATGCCGGCCTTGGGCACGGCCATTGCGCCCACCTTTATCTCTGTCACGTCGCCTATCGCATAGACGCTGGCAAGGCGGGTCTTCATCGTGCTCCTGTCTACTGCCACCCAGTCGCCCTCTGCCAGCCCGGCGCTCCTGACCACCTCCGGGGCGCGGTGCGGCGGGATGCCGACGAGCACATCGTAATCTGCTTTGCTGCCGTTCTCAAATTCCAGATGGTCAGACACCGATTTTAATTTGTGCGACGGGTTGAAGCGTATGCAGCGCTGCGATATCATGTCGACGACGTTTACGCTCACCTGCGGCCCGGCGACAGGCAGCGCCACCGGGGCTGGCGAGTAGATGTCGATCTCGACAGAGCTTCTTGTGCCCTGCTTTGCCAGCATGCCGTCGATTATCAGCGACGCTTCAAATGGCGCCGGAGGGCACTTGTATGGCATGCCCATTATCGCGACTGCCACCCTGCCGCGTTTTAGCTCCAGCAGCCTGTCGCGCAGTTTTGGGACCTGTTGCGCGTCGTAGAGGTTGTAGCCATTGCCGACAAACCCGGCTATCCTGTCCGGCACGAGCTCGGCTCCGAGCGCGACTACCAGGTAGTCGTACTCGATCCAGCCGTGCTCCTTTGCCTGCACCCTGCTTGACGCAACGTCTATCCTTGTCACCTCGTCGTTGAGGTACTCTATCCCCTTTGCGTTCAGCCCGTCAAGGGGCGTCTGGGATTCTTCCAGCCTCCGGCTCCCCTCCAGTATCCACAGCTTTACAAGACCCATCATGAACGACCTTTTCCTGTCCACTACGATGACGCGGTGGTCCTGCCCGAGCCCTTTCCGGAGCTCGGTGGCCGCCGCCAGGCCGCCAAAGCCGGCCCCAAGGATCAAAATTCGCCTGCCCATCACGGAAAATAACTGAATACCATGTAAAAACTTTTTAGTGATGCATGCATCTTTAGGGTATGTCGGAGGAAAAAAGCTACCCTCTTTATGACGACGCGACGCTGGAGAGGATGAAGCGCTATTTCCGGCAGGAAGACCAAGACGAGCTTTTGCGATATATCAAGACCCACGGCATGCGAAGGCACGTCGACGTTTTCGAAGAGAACGACTCGCCCTAGCCTACCGTCACGCTCGTCCCATGCACTGCAATACTAGCATTTTCGTTTTGCAGGCCCCACTTCCAAAGCACCTTCCACTGGGAGTTGGCCCTCTCGACCGCGGTAAACTGCGGGCAGTGCTTTGCCCCCTGTTTGTCATAGTATCCAGGGCACTCGAACGTTATCTGGCCGTACTCTACTTTTTCGCTGGGCGTTGAAACCCCGGCCTGGTAAAAGTAGGCTCTGCTAGAGTCGGGGTTTGAAAATGGGTTGCCCACCCATATCACGCCCAGGTTAAAGTAGGGGTTTTCTATTTCAGGCGTCAGGAACGAGCTGTATTTCGACCAGTTGCCGCCCGTCCTGTAATACCAGTTCACGGTAGCGTCGTCCCTGTCCCATTCCATTGCAATCATGACCGACGAGCCATTGTTTGGCAGGGGGATTGTTGACTCGTGCATGGGCGAGATCCATGGGAGGGCAGAGCAGCCGATGTTCTGGTCGCAGGTCTCCCAGGCCCTTGCAACGAGGTAGCGGCCGCTCTCGGTGAAGAGCATGTCTGCCCTGTAGCCATAGTCTAGCCCGTCCTTGCAGCAGTTCGGGGACTGCGCCCCGATGCCGGCCATCACAAAGTCATCTTTACCGATCATGTCGCCGTCAAAGCGCCCAAGGTCGATCTCCACCTCCACCCTTTTTGTCGGAAAGTACTGCTCATTGTGGTACGCGCCTGCATAGTATGTCGGCTGGACTATGACGCCGCGGCCGTCGTTGACCGCCATGTTCATCGGGGCGTCCAGAAAGAGGTGCGCGCCGGCTAGCGCAAAAAGCGCGATCATTGACGCAAACACGGCCGCGAGCGCCGGCTCTTTCTGGATGCGCCCAGTAGCCCTGTGGCTTAGGGCGGCTGCCGGGATTCCGGCGGCAATCATGGCTGCCAGCAGCGGCGCGCCCTCTGGCCTCAGGCCGACGAACAGGGCTGACAGCGCTGCCCAGCCAGCTATTGCAGAATAGGAGGCATGCCTTGCCCTGTCCGAGAACAACGAGCTCGCAATGCCGGCGAACATGAACGGCACGCTTGAGGCGAACGCCAGAATAGCAAAGGCCAGCTGGTACGTCATGAACGTGCCGAAAAGC
>DASTTF010000113.1:0-6176 GCA_035760305.1 Nitrososphaera sp. | reverse complement strand
GGGCGAGATGGCCGCCAGGGTCTGCTCGGCGCTCGGGGCAAAGATCATGATAATTGAAAAACGCGACGGGCGCAGGAAATATTTGCAGGAGATCAACCTGCCGAGGTGCTCCATCGCCGCGGCGGCCGACCGGGACATCCTTCGGAGCGCCTACGTCATCATTGGCTCTACCTACGACAAGGAAAGGGCGGACAGGGTTATTGACGAAAAGATGCTCAAGGAAGCCTCTGAAGTGAGGAAAAAGATCATCATCGACGTCGCGGTGGACCAGGGCGGCAACTTTCCCTACGTCAACCCGTCGGGCAAATACTCCCCGGCGAGCACAGGCACGATACTGACCCCGGCGCAGATCGACTATTTCGGCAACATCTTTATCCGCGTGCCCAACATCCCCTCGATCGTGCCGAGGTACGCGTCGACAGAGCTTTCGTCGATAATAGCTGAATACGTCAGGGACGTTGCGAACAAGTCCCCGAGGCCCGAGCTCGCAAAGGCAGTCAGCATCAGGGGCGGCAAGGTGCTGGACGGGGCGATAATCAAGGCGCACAATCTGAAGTAGCCTTTTAGTAGAAAAAGATTCCAATCTCGATATAAGCAGGGCACATCAGTTTTGTTTGGATTATGCTGTGCCTGATTTGCAAGACAAAGATCGATACCGCGTATAACGACCTTTGCTTCGACTGCTACCGGAGGCAAAAGGCGGGAAAGGAAAGGACGAACGGCCGGATCAGGCAGAGCGTTGCGTGAAAAAAGTGGGGCCGAAGGGATCTATTCTGACGCGGCAGTTAACCGCAATCAATTGAACCCTTGACCCACGGGTTTCTTCTAACTAGCCCTTTTGTTAGATCTGGAGCCCGTTGCGATGCCAGGCTTCGCTACGACCCCACCTAGTTTGGCATCGTGCTATGGATAGCATAAAGATGTCCGTATAAGTCTTGCGAGATTTCAAAACAATGGCTCAAGTGAGGTAGAGTTCATCGGGTTCCCTGCGCCTTTCTTGCCGACGAGCAGATCATCATTGAGGTACCAGCGCGGCGAGTCTGGAAAGAGCGGCAGGTGCAGTTCTTCCCCGGTGTCCGAGGCGAGAAAGCCGGCTATCATTGTGTCGTTGTACGTCCTCACCATCTTGTGCGCGGCAGTCGGGACAATGAGGTTAAAGTCTCCCAGCGTGCTGTTTGCCATCAATTCCTGGACGGCGCCGAGCCCGGAGGTCGCGTTTGCGTTGTCCAGCAGCACCTCCCTTTCAGCGTCGAGCCATTTTTCGTCAAACTGCAAAGTCAGCAGCGTCACCGCCGCCTGCTGCATCGCGGAATGAAAGTTCTTTTCCGATGACTCTACTCCCACGATAAAGCCGTTCCAGATGCCGGCGGCGCCGGCGGTGTGGTTGCGCGTAAACACCATCGCCCTGCCCAGGATCGTCTTGCCTTCGACGTCGAAAGTGTATTCCACGTCGTGCGCAGGAATCATCTGTGTTGAATTATTGCCGTACGCCAGCGCGTAGACGGGCCGCTCCGACTCGACGCTGTATGAGCCCAGGTTCTTTTTCAGCACAGGCAGAACTTCGCTCGCGAAATACTGCTCCGGCAGTTTGTGGTCGGAAATCGCCACCGGGGCATTTCCAAGCGACGTTTCCCTGACTTTTTCTGCAGACACCATGCCGGAGCAGAGCCCCGCAGTTTCGCAGAGCAGGTCGCTTGGCGACAGGTGGAGGGGCATGAACGGCTGGAAGACGTAGACCAGCGTGTTTTCGCTTGCCCTTGCAAAAAAGACAAAGCCTGTCATTGACTTGTACGGCCTGATTATCTGGAGGTCAGCGCTCCAGCCTTCCGGCACAAAGGCAGTCGAGGCCTTTTCCTTCGGGTCGGTCCACTTTGCAAACCGGCTGTCCTTGGCTTTGGCCTCTATGGATATCCCGCCGCCGTATTTCGTGCCGTTGAGCACCAGCTCGTAGCTGTAATCCGGCTCTGTCGAGTTTGTCTGGATGAAAAACTTGGACGACCTTGCCACGTTCTCAATCATCGTAAAGGTGACCGTATTGCCCTCGGCAGTCGCGTTCCACCAGTCGGGGGCGGACGCCTTTTTCACCGGAGCCGACGACGTGAGCGTTATCTCTGCGTCGGTGGCATAGACGGTCCAGTTGGCCGGCAGGAGCATCACGGTCCGCTCGCCCATCTGGCCGGTCGCGAACTCTGGTTCTGGTTCCTGCGCGTACGCCGGATTCAGCAGCAAGAGGAGCGCGCAAGCCAGCCAGCTATAACGTATCAAAACGGTCAGCCGATCTAGCTTGCACAGCGATCGCATTTAACGATTAGTTTGATCAATCTTCTCGATCACTGTTCTGCGAGCTCGTTTCGAAATTGATAAAATATTTCAAGGGCTATCATGAGCAGTTGGCAGGAGAGACGCAGCTACGGGCAAGAAGGACCAGGATAAAGATCCTGAGGGCCATAGCGGACAGGAACGGCATGGCGGGCTTTTCCGACATCAAGGTCTCTACAGGGCTTTCCACCGGCTCGATCTATTACCACCTAGAGCGGATGGGGAGCTACGTAACAAAGGACTCGAAGCACTACATGATTACCGAAGAGGGGCTGCAGTTTCTGCACGAATCTGACCCCAGGTACTCGGGTGTGGCGCCGCCGAGGAAGGAGGAGCAGGTACAAGACCCGGGCAGGTCCGAGGAGGATGTCAGGCAGGCGCGGCAATGGGGAACCCGGCAGTACGCCATTGTGGGAACGATGGCGACAGTCATTGCATTAGTGGTCGGCGGCCTGTTTACAAATTGGCAGATCTTTGCCGGCATTAGCTCCGGCGTGGTAGCGTCGGTGGCAGTAGCAGGCACGCTTTTGGCGTCGCTCGTAGTGCTTGGCAGGCGCTCGTACCCTGTCATCGGCTACAGGGGCACGATCCTCTCGGCTCTGGCGCTTGGAGTCGTGCTTGCAAGCGTTTTCGCGTTCAACCCAGAGATCACTGGAGCGGCGCCGGCACAGTCATACGACAATTCGATGGACGCCCTGCTGTCATCGTATTCGATGCACTGGCAGATCAGGTAAGCGCGTGGATCTGCCTGCTTGCCAGAAAGAGCCCCTTGACGTTTTTGTCCTGATGCTGGATTTGAGGCTCGGCGGCCGGCTGCGGAACCCGCCTGTCCTCCCTTCCTTCCGACAGCAGCTCCTGCGTTTTCTCTATCGATTTCGCAAGCAGCTGCGAGTTGCCCGCCTTTACGAGCTGTATGATTTCCAGGCACCTCTTCCTGACAGTCACGGTGCTTACGTCAGCCGCTATCGCTATCCTCAACTGCGTGGTGTACTCGCCAGTTTCTATGGTCGCAAGGTAGAGCGAGGCGGCCGCCAACGACACCGGGTTCTTGCCGGAAAGGAGCGCATTATCGCCCACGAGGGCGAGTATTTCGAGCGCCTTTCTCACCGTCCTTTCAGACAGGCGCGCCTTGTCGGCGATCCTGGATATGCTGTTTGAAGGCACCGGCAGCGGGACGTGGATCTTCATTTCGCGCAGCAGGAACTTGTAGTAGTAGGCGATGTTCCTCCGATCGGCGTTGCCTATCACGTCCTGTATTTCGTGTATCGAGCGCGGGGTGCCGGTGTCCTTGCACGCGATGTATATCGTCGCGGCGACGATGCCGGTTATCGACCTCCCCTTGATCAGCCCCTTTTCAAGCGCCTTTCTGTAAATGTAGGCGGCGCGCTCTGCAACCGGCGTGCCTATGCCGAGGATCTCGGTTATCCTGCGGATCTCGCGCATGGCCTTGTTGAGGTTCTTTGTCTTGGAGTTGTTTGACACGGTTATCTTGTTCAGCCTGCGCAGCCTGTCGATCTCGGAATACCCCTGGATGTGCTTGCCGTTTGCGTCAATGTTCTTGTTATCGATAAAGCTTGAAAGCCCCATGTCGTACATCATGAGCGACGCGGGCTCGCCCGTCCTGTACCGCTTGTCCATCTCTTCAAGCGTGAACGCGCGCCTCTCGGCCGCCAGCTCTATGCTGTCGCGCGCGACTATGCCGCAGCTGCCGCACACTTCTTCGCCGCTGTCCGGGTCGCAAATGAGTTGCCCGCTGCAAACCATGCAGATGTTGTCTGTTGGCTCTTGTTGTCTGGCTAACATAGGGACAGACAGCAATAAGTCGCTTTAAAGCCCTGTGCAGAAGAAATTCAGAAAGATCAAGAATATCAAAATATAGTTAGACGCCACCGATTTGTTGTTTTAGAATATTGTACAGTTGCGGTCCTGTATGCGCCTTAAATATCACTGCTTCTTGGAGTCCCTGTACCTGAACTTGTCCAGCTTTATCAGCTGGTGATAGGATCCAAACTGCGCCGAGTCTGCGCTGTCCAGCGCCGAGTCTTGATCGTCCTTTTCGTCCGCAAACACCTTCAGCGTCCTGTACGTGGTGGAGCGTTGCGCCGGCGTCCTGCCCGCGGACCTTATCAGCTGCCGTATCTCCTTTGGCTTCATCAGCTGGCCGTGCTGCGAGCCTGCGGCCGTCGAGATGCTCTCGTTTATCAGCGTGCCGCCAAAGTCGTTCACGCCGGCGGCGAGCAGCAGCTGCGACATCCTCGCGCCTTCCTTGACCCACGACACCTGGATGTTCGGTATGTGGTTGTTGAGCATTATCCTTGCTACGGCGTGCATCTTGATCACTTCGTTGCCGTCCGCGCCGGGCCGGATGTTTGGCACCATCCCGTGGCTGTACATCGGCGCTTCGGTGTGCACAAAGCTGAGCGGCACAAATTCTGTAAAGCCGTGCGTCTCCTTCTGGATCTCGCGCAAGAGCGCGATGTGATCCGCCTTGTGGCGCGACGTTTCGACGTGGCCGTACATTATGGTCGAAGTGGTCGGTATGGAAAGCGCGTGCGCATGTTTGATTATCGAGACCCAGTCCTTCACCGAGATCCTGCCCGGCGAAATGGCGTCGCGCATGCCCTGGTCGAGGATTTCCGCCGCGGTGCCCGGCAGGCTCCCGACGCCGGCTTCCTTCAATATTTTCAGGTACTCTGGCACTGGGGTCTCTGACCTTACCGCGCCGTACAGCACCTCTTCCGGCGAAAAGGCGTGGATGTGCATGTCGGGCAGCTCCTTCTTGACCGCCCTGCAGATGTCGGCGTAGAGGTGGCCGTCCATTTTCGGCGGGAGACCGGCCTGTATGCACACCTCTGTCGCGCCGAGGCCCGCCGCTTCCTGCGCCCTCCTCACTATTTCCTCAGTGGGCAGGAAGTATCCTTCCTCTTCGCGAAAGTCTCTGCTGAAGGCGCAAAAGCCGCACTGCTTTATGCAGACGTTTGTAAAGTTGATGTTCCTGTTTACGACGTACGTGACGTTGTCGCCCACCGCCCTCCGGCGCAGCTCGTCCGCGACTGCCACCGCCAGGTTCATTTCAAGGCCGGTAGAGTCAAAGAGCGCGACTGCCTCGTCTGTGGAGATGTCCTTGCCGGCGAGCGCGCGGTCAAGCGCCGCGGCCACCACGGGGTCGGCGTTTTTCAAAAGAGATTCAATCATTTATGTAACCCTCCCTTACCAGCCCCGAGCTGTCGGCTATCAAACCTATGCGCTGCAAGAGTCGCTCCGACGTAATAAATCCACCTTTGAGGAACTCGGGGTATACCGGGAGCCGGGCTCGCAGCCTTCGCCCCCTGCCTTCGGTGGCCTTTTGCACCGACGCAATGGAGGGCCACGGGAATTCCGGGTTGACGTGGTCGATGGTGACCGGCGATATTCCCCCCCAGTCGTTGATGCCGGCGTCGATGTAGCGGCCAAAGGCTTCAGGGTTGAGGTTCGGTGGCACCTGCACGTTCATACCAGGCATGATTATACGCGCCATCGCGACTGCGCGCAGGAAATATTCCGGCTGCGCTGCAGGGAACTGCGCCATGCCTGTCTCAGGCTTGGGCGCGAAATTCTGCATTATCACTTCTTGGATGTGGCCGTGCCTTTCCTGCAGCTGCCTTATCGCAAACAGCGAATCAACTAGCTCTTCAGGCGTCTCGCCTATTCCGACCAGAAGCCCAGTCGTCATGGGCATCTTTAGCTCGCCCGCGCTTTCCAGCGTCTTTATCCTCACCTTCGGGTTCTTGCTGGGCGCGCCTTCGTGCGGCATGCCCTTTCCCATCAGCCGCTCGCTAGACGTTTCGAGCATCACCCCGAGGCTCACGTTGGTGTCC
>DASTTF010000112.1:0-11857 GCA_035760305.1 Nitrososphaera sp. | reverse complement strand
AGTGGCTGCGCGACAACGCCAAGTCCTTCAGCATAGTCGGAGCTGCGGTGCACACTGCAAGGGAAGACCGCAACATGCTTTCAATCGCGCTTGGAATCGTTGCGACGATCAAGCTGGGCGAAAAAGAAATGCGCGACTTTCTATCGCCTCTGCTGGACAAGCTGCACGAAGACGGGCTTCTCTGATATTTATATGAGGCCAATCATGTGATATTCCACCATGAAGGTCCAGTTTGCGCCCCACCTTGTCTGCCTGCAGCACACTGACAGGCAGCTGCGCCTGAACCTTGAGAGTCTTGCGATGGACGGAGCAAACGAGTGCACCGAAGGGTTCCTGCGCTGCAAAGAGTGCGGCGCCGCCTACCCTGTGATACAGGGAGTCGCCATAGTGGTCAAGGACTTTGCCGCCTACGCAGCAGGCAGGTCGCAGATGTACGGCAGGTGGCTACTGGACAGCAAGACGAATGAAATGAAAGAGTTCCTGAAGGAGAGCGGCTCGAAACTTTCGCCGGGCACAGCCGCAAACGACAGATACGAAGAGGGCGGCAGCTGGTTCGTGCCGTACCGGTGGATGCAGTACGACCACTCAGCTGAGGACAGGTTCCTAAAGTCTCTCCGGTGGCGGCTAAAGCCAAACGAAGTCTACAACCGCGTAGTGCACGCCATCAACCCCAAGATGGACGGAGTCGCGCTCGACATGGCCTGCTCGATGGGCTACAGCACGGTGCTCCTTGCTCAAAAATACGCGTTTTCAATCGGGATCGACCTCTCTTTTTCGTTCATCCGCGAAGCCAGGAAAAAGATGTACGAAGGCAAGCGCGGAAACATAGAGTTCTGCGTGGCCGACTCGCTCAACGCGCCGTTCAGCCCCGGCAAGTTTGACTTGATACTCGCGCTGAACCTGCTCGAGCTTGTCGACCCCGACAAGCTGCTGGCGTCCATACACCGGCTCCTAAAGCCGCACAGCGACACGGTGATCGCCGACCCGTATGACTACAACCGCGACCCGCCGGTGAAAAAGACATACGATGGCCAGACTTTCCGCGCGCTCGTCGAGGATTCCGGCTTTGAGATTGGCGAGAAGACCAGCAAGGTCGAGTCGTTCATCCCGTGGGTCCTCAAGGTGAACGAGCGGGCGTACCTGTTCTATTTCGTCGACTACATCAGGGCGAAAAAGATCTCAAAACAGAAATTCTAGCTGCTTATTTGCGGCTAGGCTTTTCCACTGGCAGGTCCGGCCTGTTGCCCCACTCGCCCCACGAGCCGAGGTACATCCTCGCGTTCCTGTACCCAAGCATCCTTAATACGACAAAGCTGTTGGCGGCCCGGTAGCCGCCCTGGCAGTACGTTATCACTTCGGCATCCTTTGGGATTTTGTACATCTGTCCCAGCCTGTCCTGGCTCTTGAAGACGTCCTGTTCCAGGTTGTCGTTCCAATCGATGTTGACTGCCGCAGGAATGTGGCCGGCGCGAGCCGCCCTGATCGCCGAGCCGGCGTACTCTTCTTTTGAGCGGGCATCGATGATGATCGCCTTTTTCTTTTTTATCGCTGACTTTATGCGCGAAAAATCGGCCAGGATCTTGGGGTCCGGTCTGCCGCTGAAACTGGAATGCACAAACGGGTTTGTCTTTGTCTCCGTCTTGAATCCCTGCGCCTTCCACCTGTTGAGCCCGCCGTCGAGCATGGCCACCCTGTCGTGCGAAAAATACAGCAGGAGCCACACGCCCCTAGCGGCAGACGAGCCGGAAACGTCGTCGTAAAACACGACAAGCTTGTTCTTTGAAACCCCGATGTTTGAGAGCAACAGTTTCGCCTGCCTGTTGAACTGGATGATCCCCTGCTTTGAAGTGTCGATCCAGTGGAACTGCATGAGGTCGATGTTGACTGCGCCGGGTATGTGCGACTCGGCATAGCTGGAGAACGGCCTCGTATCGACTATGAGGAGGCTCTTGCCGCCGAGCATCCGGCGCAATTCCGGGGCGGATATTGTCAGGTCCAAGGCGCTGCTGCAAGACTTTTTAACGGTATTGATATTTATTGCTTTGACACGGAGCTATAGCGATTGGCAAGGAAATTAAAAGCCAGGCCGGACGCAGCAAAGGGGAACCGCCTTGAGTTCATCCGCAACGCCCACAACGCGCAAAAGATGGGCAGGACGACCCGCATGGAAGACTACCTCGAGGTCATTTACGAGCTAATAGCTCAAAAGGGCTACGCCACCACCGTCGACATCTCCAACTACCTAAACGTCAGCTCGCCAAGCGTGACCAAGATGCTCCAGCGGCTGAACGAGAGTGGCCACGTCAACTATGAAAAGTATCGCGGCATCAGCCTCACAGAGTCAGGCATGGCGGTGGCAAAGAACATACACGACAGGCACGGCGTCCTGGCAGAGTTCCTGAAGATGATAGGGGTCGACGAGGACACCGCCAACCGCGACGCAGAGGGGATCGAGCACCACCTGCACCCGGAGACGCTCAAAAAGCTCGAAGAGTTTATCCGGCTCGCGAAAAGCCAGGGGCTCGGCGGCCTTTAACGCCGGCTGAGGAATACCTTGATCTCCTGCCCGCCGATTATAGCGTTGACTATTTTCCTTCCAGAGTCGCTGCGCTTGTCTATCTTTACCCGCGCCTTCTTGCCCACCTGGCTGCTCAGCACGTATTCGTCTTCGACGTAGACGTCGATTGTCCGGCCGACGGCGCTGTCGTCGAGCATGACGTTCACGGCCGACCCGCTTTCGCTGATGTCAAACTCGATCTCCTTGCCAAGCGTCGGGATCTTAGCCTCAATGTCTATCTTTACTCCGAGCATATCCTCCAGCTCTGAAACGGTGGCGCCGCCCTTGCCTATTATCCGGGGCGCGGCTTCCTTGCTAACCCGCACCTGTACCTTGTTGTCTGAAATGACGTTCACTTCGGCGTGTGGGTCGAACCTGCGCACAATGTCCATTATCCGGGACTGCGCCAGTTTGCGCACGCCGCTCTCTGACTGGCCGCTCTTTGCCAGCTTGCTCACCGGCACCACGACGTTTTCCTCCCCGTACGTGTAGATCTCGTACTCTAGCATGCCGGACTCGAAATCGCGCACTTCGACAAGAGGCCTCGCCAGATCTTGTTCGGTCATGCCTGTCGGCACCTTGACTGTCAGGTTCAGTTCGTACACTTTTTTGATTCCGCCGTCGCGGACAAAGATTATCGTGTCAAGAATGTGCGGCATCATGCCCAGCTCCACCCTGCCCATGAAGCGCTGGATTGCGTCAAGCGGGCTGCTTGCATGCACGACCCCGACCATCCCCACGCCGGCGAGCCTCATGTCGGCAAACACTTCAAAGTCCTGCCGCCGCCTCACTTCGTCAAATATTGTATAGTCGGGCCTAACAAGGAGCAGTATGTCGACTGCTTTTTCAAAGCTGCCTTCAAGCGGGCCGTACTGGGTCACTTCCTCCGGCACCTGCAGGTCGCGGGGCGACTCGAACGTCTTGACTATCTTGTTTTTTTCGACGTAAAAGTGCGCCAGGCTGCTTGCAAGCGTGCTCTTGCCAGAGCCCGGCGGGCCGGCGATTATGACCCCCTCCGCCTTGCCGGACAGCCGCTCCATCAGCTTTTCGCTCGGGTTGTAATCGGCAAGCGCTAGCCGGACTATTGGCCTGACTATGGTCACTTCGAGCCCGTCGGAAAACGGCGGCCGGGTTATCGCTATTCGAAAGTTGCCAAACTGTATGACAGTGGCGCCGCTCCGGCTTATTTCGACAGAGCCGGTGTGCGCAACCCTGCTTGCTTCGGATACTTCCTTTATGATGTTTGTCAGCTGCGCATACGTGGTCTTTTCCTCGCCTATCCTGACCAGCTGGAAGTCGCCGGGCTTGCCCCTCTTTGCGGTCGCGATCGTCCCCTCCTTCAGGTGCACACTCATGGTCGTCTCGTCAAAGTATTTTTCAAATTCAAGATCGGTCGTCTTGGTCGGCGCCCGGATGTGCATCGCCTTGATCCCCTGCGCCTCTGCCACCAGCGCCTGGACGTAGTCGGCCGTGATGAGCGTGGCCGATTCATGCATCGCGACGTCCTTGATTATCGCGTCGATCCTGCCGTGCTTTGCCAGCCGGATGTCGTCAATGCCGGGGCGCTGGCCCACGAACTTTAGCTCGATCTTTTTTGCAGACGCGAGTTCCCTCATTTTCTTTATCTCTTCCAGCCCCACAAAGCCGTGCTCCTTGTTGGTCGACGCCTGCGACTGGAGCTCATCCAGCACCGCCAGCGGAATAATGATCTCGCTGCCTTCTTCAATGTCTCCGGCTCCAAGCATCTTTGTTATTTCGCCGTCAATGATTATGCTGGTGTCAAGGACGAATTTCCTGTTGCTCAAGTACACACTAGCTCCGCCATGGGTGTTTTAAAGCATTTTTAATAAACAATCAATAACAATTTAAGGGCGATGATGCTCAGTGTCATCCGGATGAAGAAAGTAGAAGCCATCATCAGGTCCGAAAGGATGCCCATAGTCAAGGAAAAGCTAAGACAGATGGGAATCGGCGGCATGACGATTTCTACGGTGTCCGGCTGGAGCAGGCAGCGCGAGCTCCACCTGCAGTGGCGCGGCCAGCCTGTTGCTTACGACCTCCTGCCGAAAGTCAAATTTGAGATAGTTATTCCTGACGACCAGACCGACAGGGTGGTGCAGGCAGTGATAGAGTCAGCGAGGACCGGCGAGCACGGCGACGGAGTGGTATTCGTGTCGACAATAGAGCAGGCGTTCAACATCGCCACGCTTGACAAGGACGAGAAAGTAATCGTTTGAACATGAAACTGTCGGTTTTTGCACTGGCAGCGGCGCTCCTTGTCTTTGCCAATTTCTCTCCGGCGCTGGCCGCGACGTACTATGAAGATCAGACCGACTTTACGGAGAGTTCAGTCCCGATGGCAAGGTACAGCTGGGATCAGGACGACATTGAAGGCTGCATATACAAGGAAGACGGCGTAGCAAATTCATACTATGTGTGGACAAAGATGGCTGTGCAAAAGTGGCGGCAGGCGCTGCGCGAATATACCGGCAACCAGGAAGCGTGGAGCTTTACCGCCCACTACGTCAAGTCAGTGGCGGCGCTAGAGTCCTGCGACGTAAAGTTCTACATCTATGACACGTACAAGGACTTTCCTGACTACCCTGCCCAGACCGGCGCGTACGCTTCTGTAAAGTTTAGCGAAGGCGGAGGCGAGCTTGACGCAAGAGTCTACCTTGCGCCCCTAGTGCTGCACGGCGACGGCGAAACAGAGATCGAGCTGCCCACGTACGCCTTTAGGAACTCGGCGGTGCACGAAGTCGGCCACGTGCTCGGGCTCGGGCACATGCAGTCAGAAAAGGGGTACCTGATGTCGCCACAGTTTGACTTTTGGGAAGAGGACGACCAGCTGCCGATAACCACGTTCGAGCTTGATGCCCTGGTAGAGGTGTACGGCTCTGACGGGTTTGGTTGAACCATCATATCGACGGAGAGACAATTCAGCGATGACAGAAAACGAAAGCGAGCCGGCGATATGCAGCAAGTGCAACGTCACATTTCCGGCATAATCAGAATACCTGAAACATTATGACGAAAAACACAGGCAGCAAAAGCGTAGCTAGCTACGGTGCCACAAGCAGCATTTCCTCTATCCGGTATAGCGCATGGTAGACATAGTCGTTGGTGATGAGCGACGGTATCTTTAGCTGCTGCGATTTTGGAAGCATCGAGTTTATCGCGTAGAGCATCTCGATTTTCCGGTCGATGTTGGGCTCGCCCTTACATTCCTCCACCAACTTCATCACGCTTGCGCGAATATGATCCATCTGTGTAGAGTGAATAATTTTGCTGGCTTATAACGGGTTTAGAGGTTGTATTAGTGGAAAGGGTACCGAACAATCGTTTAGAGCCGTCTGCCGCACAATCTCTATATAATGACGATGACACAAAACCACAGTATGGATTTTGAGCGCTATCTGAAAGCCGGCAAGATAGCAGCTGAAGCGAGGGAGAGCGCCCGGAAAAAATACCACGTGGGCTCGACTCTCTTTGAGATCTGCGAGTCAGTCGAGGCGCACATCCGCAGCATGAACGGCCAGCCGGCGTTCCCAGTCAACACCAGCCTCAACGAGATAGCGGCGCACTACACTGCCGAACCAAACGACGCCACCGTCGTAAAGGAAGGCGACGTGCTCAAGATAGACATCGGGGTGCACATCGACGGCTACATCGCGGACACGGCAGTCACCGTGTGCTACGAGCCAAAGTATGAGGCGCTCGTCAGGGCCGCCGAGGCCGCGCTGGGCGAGGCCGTGCGCATGGCCAGGGTCAGCACGAAGGCAAGCGACATCGGCAGGGCCATAGAGGGCACGATAACAAAGTTTGGCTTTAGGCCGATCCAGAACCTGAGCGGCCACTCGCTCCAGCAGTACACCATCCACGCCGGCAAGTCGATACCCAACATCTGGACGATCGGTTCGTCCTTTGCGCTGCTCCCAAACGAGGCGTACGCGATCGAGCCCTTTGTAACGACAAAGGACGGGCAGGGTGCGGTCTACGAGGGAAAGACCAGGAACATCTTTGGGATAACGTCCAGAAAGCCGGTCAAGGACAAGGAGGCAGACGACCTTTTGGAGCTCATCTGGGAAAGGTACAGGACGCTGCCGTTTGCCCTGCGGTGGCTCACCGACAAGTACGAAGAAAAGGAGCTTCGCAGGCTGGTCGAAGTCCTGACAAAGAAAAAGAACGTGCACGCGTACCCGATACTCGTCGAAGGGCACGACAAGGTAGTCGTCCAGGCAGAGCACACGCTCATCCCTACCGAGTCAACCGTCAACGTCATAACGCTCTAGCGCTTTTCTTCGGGGTACTCGCCATAGACCGCGGTGACGAGCGTGTCTGAAGACGAGCACTTTTTGCACTGCGCGCCGGCCTTGTAGACATAGTCGCCCTCCTCGAACCGGCGCCTCGTTTTTTCGCCGCACGACTGGCACGTGTCCTCCGAGTATATTTCTGGCTTGACTTCCTTTTTCTTGCGAAACAGCATCACTGCCCGACCCCCATCGTGTTCCCGACGCCTATCACCATAACCGACTGGCCTTCAGCAGCCCTGTCCTCGATGACCGAATAGACCGTGCTTGCCACCTTTTCAGACGCGTCCGCAATCTCTTTTCGCATTATAGTGATCGCGTCCTGCACCGACTGCTTGACAATGACCGCGTACACCGGAATGTCCAGCTTCGTGGCCACGTCCTCTATATGGTACTTTTCCACCCCGATGCCGCCGATGGCCGCGCCGATGCCCTCTGCAACGTCGCCGGTCCGCTCGCCTTCCAGCTTTAGCGCGGCATCTATCATTACAATGATGTCAAACTTGATTCCCATGTCGCCGGCGAGCCGCGTCATCGCTTCGCCGGGCCTCCCCACCGTCCCTGCCGGGCCCTCGGCCTTTAGCAGGTACAGCTTTCTGCCCTTGTATTCGTCTTCGCTGTAGACCGTCTCTTTTGCAGCGAGTTTCTTTTCCTTTCCAAGCATCATCTTGCCCACGACCATCGGGCCTATGCCGTCGCCTATCGGCTGGCCGCGCTTGAACGCGGATATCGCCTTCTGCAGCGCTTCGGCCTCTTCGAGCAGGAGGGGCATGACCATCTGCAGCTGCACAAGCACAAACATGCTGGTGGTGCGCTTGCCCATCAGGTAAAAGTGCCTTACGATCTTGTAGATCAGGTTCAGCGCAGTCGCCGCTTCAAGTATGTTCTCTATTTTGGAGACTTCCTGGTCGCTTGCGCCGGCGCACATCTTTTTGACCTCGGCTCGCAACCGATCGTCCCTAGTCCTCATGATGTGGTCCAGCTTGCGCACAATGCCGGACGGGTCAAGGTCAACAGGCATTATCGTGAAATATTCCAGGAACTTGTCGACTCCGGCAGCCGGGTCGCTTGACGCAGACGTCCTGACCGCGGTCTTGACATAGTCTACCGCCTCCTTCCTCGCAGTCTCCTTCATTGTTTTCAGTTTGACAAGCGACTTTGAAATCTCTCCAAGGATCACGCGCGACTGGAATTTCTGCGCGTAAAGCATGAAGAACGGTATCATCGCAAACGAGACGATGTAAACCCAGATCATGGGGTTGTTAAAGTCGAAATCTTCTCCCCCGAACAGACTTTCGAGCTGAGACAGAAATGAAGAGAAACCTAGCATTTGATTGCCTTATCCGGATCGAAAGGAGCGGATAAGCTCAATTAAAGGTTACTTTCCTTTGTGGCACTCGCACTGGCACTTTACCAGCTTCATGTCGAACGAGCAGTCGTGGTCCGGCCCGCACGCCTCGCCCACCGGCCACTCGCCGGGGCAGTCGCCGTGCCGCTCGCGCTTGCAAAAGAAAGTCAGCATCCGCAGAGAAGTTGGCGTACAGAAGATTTAATGTTTGCTACATTTGTATGTTGAACAGCTGGGGCGCATAGATAGAGCCTTCCCGCACCCGCTTTACCTTTGCCACCGACAAATAGTGCGGCCACAAGGTAACCATGATGTGCCCTTCTGGCACGCCCTCCGGCACTTCTATAACTTCGATGTCGCTTTCGTTCACGCCGTACTCGCCCAGCTTTTCCTTTGCCAGCTGGACGTGGTCTGCAGGCATGCCGCTGCTATACACGTAGACCTTGCCGGCGTATTCTATCCTCTCTGCCATCTGGGAGCGGTTACACCTGCCGGGCACAAAAATGTATCTCAGTCAGAGCCCGAGTCGCCGAATATCAGCTTCATTTCGTCAAACGTGAGCTTTTCGCCGCTCGACATCTTTTTGAGCGCGGCTTCCTTCAGGGCGTTCCACCTATCCTGGTATTCCTTGTCCCTCTTGACGCGCTCCTGTATTGCCTCCTGCCTTGCCACGCGCCGGTCATCCGTCTCCCTTTGCCTCTTGTGGCGGTATTCCGCCGCCTGCATGCGCGATTTCTTGAACGCAATCGCGTTGAGCTGGGTCTCTATCATTTCCAGCTTTGCCCCGGCCTCCCTTACCGTGTGGATGACCTTCCTGCGCTCTTCGTAGAGGTTTTCCCTCTGGTTGATGAGGACGTCAAGGCTCTCCTTCAGCCTGCCAATGTTGCTACCGTATTCCTCTTTTAGCCTGAAAATCTGGTTAACCTGACCCTTCAAGTGATCGTACTTTGTTGACATGGTGTCGTACCGGTCCCTTTTCTTGTCCCTTATTTTCAGCGAATGCAGCTTTGTCGCTATCTCCTTTGATCTGGCGACGAGCTTGCGCTCTTCGTCCTTGGACAGCTTTTTCGTCTGGATATCATGCTCTATCTGCTCGAGCGCCTTGTTAAGGCCGTGCATGTCGCTCCGCTCCTTTCTCGACTTTATCGCCGCGGGGCTGACCTTGTCGTCAAGGCTCCTCATCTGGTTCTTGGCCTCGATCAAATTGTTGCGCAGCTCTACAAACTTGGGGTATTCCGCGTCCTTCTCGTTGTTTACCTGCTTTAGCTTTGACCTCAGGTTGTCAAGCTGCATCCTCTCTTCGTCTATCTGCTTCTTGACGCTCTCCAGCTGTGTGTTTATCTCGTCGATCTTTGTCTCGCCCGTCTTTTGCTCTTCGACAACTGCCTTCTTGAAGTCAAGCAGTGTCTTGAGGTTTGGGTCCTCGGGGTTGCCGTTTGAGGTTGTTGCCGTCAATATTGCGCTGCCACCATTGTCACTGTCTCGTACCACGTCGCTTACGGACTGTTATAACACCAAAAATATATTTTTTGTCATTCTGCACACCCCTGTACAGGTAATTAGCATCCATTTTGACGGTTCAATAATTGCAATCACCCCTACATCTTTATAAGAGCAGAGTGCGTAGTGAGGCCGGCAATGGATGATTTTGAAAGGGATTTTCCGGACTTTGACTGGAAAAACACCCCTGCATACAAGCATCCCGGCGGCAAAGACTGCCCCTGTCCAAAGCACGAATACATCAGGGAGCAGATCAACGTGGCAAAGAGCGTCAGCCAGAACAGCAAGGACGTTGCGCCAGAGTTCCGGCAGAGGGCCCAAGTCACCCTAAAGTTCTGCCCCGACCACTACGACGTGTATTTCAACGAAGTCATACCGTCGATGCCGATGAAGTACCGCTTTATGACAAAGGTCGCGCTAAAGCTCGGGGCCATTACGATACAAAAGCTGACCTACATGCAGTCCGACCAGTGCTTTTACTGCAAGTTCGGCTCGGGCGGATTTGACAAGAAAAACGAGCTTCCGCCGATCTAGGCTTCCATCAGCATCGTGGCGTCGAGCAACATATTCCGGAGCGTCGTCTTGCTGTCTGACGAAAAGCCTAGCGAAAGGACGTTGCGAATGATTATAGAAATGTAGGAAAATTTGCGGTGGGACTCTGACACATACCCGTCGAAAAACTCCTGTTCAACTTCCCTGTACCTGCCCAGGTCCATGACACTTGCAAGAAAAGAGCCGACGTCCATGCTCCTTGCATAGTGCGAGCTGCTCTTTTGTATGAACCCGAGATCCGTCCTCATCACCGAATCGCCCCTGACAAGGTAGTTCTGCGCCTTGTTGTCTACAAAGGCATAGCCGGCCTGGTGCATCCTGGCGGTAAGGCAGCCGGCGCCAAAAGCCAGCCTGCCCGGCTGGCCCGAAGAAAGCGCCATATAGAGGTCGCCGCCTTCGATGTATTCTTCAACTAGGTCAATGTCGGAAATTGAGATCAGCTCCGGCGTCGATACTCCGATTTTTTCCAGGCTCTTTCGCATGTCGCGGCCCTCGTTTCTCATGATTTCGCTGAACGCCGGCGGCGCCGACGGGTGGGCGAGGAGCACCGAGATCAGAGAATACATCATGATCAACAGGAATTCGTGGAACTCTTTCGTGGGCTTGTTCCGCTTTACCACCACTTTTTGCCCGTCCAGTTCCTCCACGGACACTTCCCGCTGCCAGTTTACAAAATACAAGCCAAGTAAATATTGGCGCAGGGGCATTGATTTACTTTTAATGCATAATAGCAAGTAATGCCATAACACAGCATTGCTGGTTCACGAAGACCGTGCGAGCGCAGGCAAGTTTTTCACCCCTGCCAACGCCGGCAGCTACGACTCTGTCGCGCGACTGGCGACATTTGGGCAGGATTCCGCGTGGAAGCGCGAAATAATAAAAACAGTCGGCGGCCGCAGCTCCGTGCTCGAGCTTGCCTCCGGGACCGGCGTCATGTCTTCCATGCTTGCAGGCGCCGGCAAGAGCGTGACCGGGATCGACCTTACGTTTGAGTACCTGCGCGCGTCAAGGCAAAAGCTGCACGCAGATATTGCGCAGGGCACCGCAGAAATCCTTCCCTACAGGAGCGGGTCGTTTGATGCAGTCGCGTCGTCGTACCTGGCAAAGTATGTCGACGTCCAGAACGTGGTCGACGAGTGCTGGCGAGTGCTCAGGCCCGGCGGCGTCGCAGTGTTCCACGATTTCACCTATCCAAAGGGCGTCATGCGCGGCTTGTGGAACGCCCACTTTGCAGTGCTCAGGATTGCAGGCAGGTTCGCCACGCCATGGAGGGCGGTCTTTGAGCAGCTGGACGGCGTGATCAAAAACTCTGACTGGGCCGGCCAGACCACAAGTGCCCTTCGCAGCAGGGGATTCCGGAACGTCGATTGCAAGTACTACACCGCAGGCACCGCTGCGATAGTGTCTGCTGAAAAGCCATGACAATAAACAAAACGCGCATAAACGAATGGTTTGTGCCAAAATTCGGCCCTGCAAAATTCCGCGTCTTTGTCGGCCTGCTGTTCCTGCCCTACACCGGCATGTGTGTCTCGCTCACGATCATCGGCTCGATGCTCGCCGACGAGATAGTGTGGGACAGGGTCGGCGCGA
>DASTTF010000111.1:0-4816 GCA_035760305.1 Nitrososphaera sp. | reverse complement strand
TCACCGCGATCATTATGCCAAACGAGGGCAGCAGCACGCTCAAGCGAAAAGTCGTGTCGATGTACCTGGCGGGCTATAACATTATCCATCTGAAGTTAAAGTCGGGCAGGATAAACCCCGCGCTCCGCGACGCGGTCAGGGAGGTGGTCAGGCGCAACCTCGTCGGGACGGAAATGATAGCCGACGCATCTGACAACATCACGCTGCAGGTGCTGCTGTCGTTGCCAGAGCTGTCGGTCAACACCGCGATCAGGAGGATGTACCTCATCGCTTCGTCGATGCACAGGGACGCCATGTCGTCCCTCGCAGAACTCAACCACGAGATGGCAAAGGAAGTGATAAAGTCCGACGACGAGGTCGACAGGTTCAGCCTCTACGTCCTGCGCAACCTGGTGATGGCGACTCAGAACGGCCGGGTCCTCCGGGAGATGGGGCTGAAGAACCCCTCCGACTGCCTGAGCTACAGGGTCGCGGTCAAGAGCATCGAGCGGGTGGCCGACCACGCGTGCGGAATAGCCGACAAGGCAGTAAAATTGAAGGACAAGATACCAAAGGACTCGCAACAAAAGATAGACAGGATGAGCAATCACGCCTTGGCGGTGCTCGGAGACTCGGTCGAAGCGCTCCTGCGCCGGGACTACCAGCTGGCCGACAAGACTGTAGACAGCGCGGAGAAGATACGGCCGCTTGAAGACGACGCCATAGCGGCGGTCGAGAAGGACAGGGTCCGCGACACGGCGAGCATCAAGCTGGCGCTTGAAAACATCAGGAGGACGGCCGAGTATGCGAGCGACATAGCCGAGGCGGCCATGAACGAGACGATTGACGAAGTGATAGAGAAGCACGGCGCAAGCAGCAAATAGTTTTTCAAAGTCTAAACTGATTGCATAAAGACTGGCCTCTCTCGTACTGCGTCCAGCTGACCTTCCTCGTTGCCGCCTGCTCGCCAGCCGGCTTTCTCATGATAAAGAGATACTTGAAGCCCCGCAGGTAAAAGTTGAAACGGAGCGCGCGGTTGTGCCATATTCCCGTGTTTGAAGTCTGGCTCCTCCTTGCGACGCAGACGACATCAACCGTGTCGAAATACTTGCACAGGCCGTCGTAAACGTAAAAGCCGACTGGCGTAAACTTTTTCTTTACCCACTGGTCGCCGATGAGCCAGCCGAGGGTCTTGCCGGGCTTCATCACCCTGTGGCACTCGGCCATCACCTGATCAAGCGCCCTGTAGAATTCGTCGCCTTCCGCGGAAAGCTTGCCGATGTTGCCGGGCTTGTCGTTGTAGTCGATGTTGTCGCCGTACGGCGAATCAATGAACACCATGTCGACGCTGTCGTCTGCAAGCGGGATTTTGCGCGCATCGTTCTGCTTGATGTCCGGCCTGGTGGGCGAAACGTCAAAGGCCACGCATTTGCGGCCCTCCTCTTTGCACACGTCGATGCTGGTGCCGCTGCCGGCCATCGGGTCGAGCACGGTGTCGCCCGGCTCTGTGTAGCGTTTGACCATGTTGTAGATCACGAACGCCGGCGTGACACCCGCGTACTTGTTGCTCCCCTTTTGCGTTTTGCCATAGCTCTGCCGTGGGTAGTCCCAGAGCGTGGTGGACTCGAGCCTTGGTTTTTCTTCGGCGCTCTTTTTGGCGACTTTGAGCTTGCCGTTTGGGTTCTCGATGTATTGAGAGAGGGACTGCGCCAGTTCGCAGTCAAGCGCGTCGCGCCAGCTGACCCCCATGACTGACAGGACCTTTTTTGCGCCAGAAAGCGAATGCACCGCGCCGTTGCGCGACACCTGCACCTGGTACGGGTACCTGCCCTTCCAGGCTTTAGGCACCAGGTCTTTGGAGCCGGCGGACTTTGCCCTGAAGGTGCCGTAGAGGGTGTCGGTGTCCAGGTTCAGCAGAAAGAGCAGGTCGCCCTTTTTTATCTTTAGGACGCTTTCGCCATAGACCCGGCTCGTCGCAAAGAGCATGCGGTCAAAGCATTCCTGCTCGCTCTTGCTGGTGCAGGCAAATATGTGCCCGCTCTGCCCGGCGCCCTGCTTCATAAAGAACGCACTCTTGTTGCGCCTAAAAAACTATTTGGGATCTTGCAGAACAATTACAGGTACCTTATATGAAGGCCGCATAAATGACATCTGGATGAGCGCGCCAGAAAAGGGGTTTGTTCTCTGGTTCACCGGCCTGCCTTCATCCGGCAAGACTACGCTGGCCAGGGCCGTGGCCGACAAATTAAGAGATCTTGGGATTAAGGTAGAGCTGCTTGACGGCGATGAAGTACGAAAGTCATTATCGCCTGATCTTGGCTTTTCCAAGAAGGACAGGGAGACGCATGCCCAACGCGTGGCATATCTGTGCAAGCTGCTCGCCCGGAACGGGATAGTGTCGATAGTGTCGCTCATTTCCCCGTACAAGACGTCGCGGCAGCAGGCAAGGGAGCACATCGGCAGCGGATTTGTCGAGATATGGGCAAAGTGTTCACTTGAGGCGTGCATCCAGAGGGACGTAAAGGGGTTGTACAAGAAGGCGCTGGAGGGCAAGATAAGCGACATGACCGGCCTTCAAGATCCATATGAGGATCCCGTCAACAACGAACTAACTGTGGATACGGAACACAGCTCGATAGAAAAGTGTACGATAAAAATACTGCAATATCTGGCAGAGCAGAACTATACAGAGATGCCGCGTCCGAGATGATTCACCGCTTCTTGCCTCGGATATGCAAGCTAATCCTTTTACGTCACACAGTTCATTACTAGTACATGACGCTCTGCTACATCTGCACTACAAGGACGGCTTCGATGATGTGTTCCGAATGCAAAAAGCCCGTGTGCAAGACATGCACGAAGGACTTTCCGTTTTCAAAGAGCGCCTGCCTTGAATGCGCGGCCGGCATCAAGACGGGGCTTGGCGGCACTAGAAGAGACGAAGAGATTTTTTAGTTCTTCATCAAGCCTACAATTGTAAAATGGTATGACGGAAGCATCGGCCTATGCGCTTGGAGGCCTTTCTTCCGTACTGGGCTCGGCCGCTTCCGTGCTCTTGTAGTCCTGCAGCTCTGGCTTTTCTTCCTCGGTTCTCTGCGGACCTACTTGTTTCTGTTCGCCAGCTGCGATCTCTCCTGTTGCAAATCTGGGTCCTACGTTTGTGATTCTCACTTTGGCCTTTTGCCCGACCCTGCCGCCCTTTACAAAAATGACAAAGCCTTGGACGTGGGCTATCCCGTCTCCCTGCCTGCTGATCTCTGTGACCTGCACGTCGTATTCTTTTCCAGCCTCTACCGGCTTGGGCCCTCCAAAGTTGCGGCCACCACCTCCATAACCTCTTCCATATGACATGTTTGATTGATATTGGGCAATATGGTTCTTAATACTTGCTTTCGGGGCTTACTCTAAACCGCACCCTGAACCATAGTGGCCTTGCGATCTCAATAGACAAACGTAGAGTCCTAAAAGGCTATATTTTTGTTAAATGTGCCCTTTAGCTTTTCAAGCGTGATCTCTGCCGCAGTCGATCCCAGCACCGTTCTTAAACTATTTTCAAAGTCATTGGGTCGTAATATGACATCATCTTCGTTGATGTCAAGAGTGCGCCTTAGAGCGTTAAACAGGATCTCCGCACCCCCTGTGCCAAGGGCGTCAATCAGGCCGTTTTTGAGAATAGTCATTCCGCTTGCTGCGCTCCATTGGCTCAATGAGAGATCTCTGTGAGCAATGTTTTGATGGGCGTTCAGGATTCCGACAATATGCCTAAGAGGCATATTTTCCATCAAACGTGTCGTATAGCAGCAAAGGGCCTCGACACCCCCGTCGTAACTTTTGGCAACGGTGCTTTCATACTCTACCAGATGTTCCTGATACAGTAAAGAAGTAAAGAAAGAGCTGGAGGGCATGCCGATAGCGACAAAGCCCTTTGGTTTTCCGTTCTTCTTTTCAATGTTTTCAAATAGCTTGTACCATTGCTCAATCAATATGGGGCTAGCGACGAGCGGCGAATAAAAGATATCATTGCTGATGATCGTTAATGCGCCGGACACCACGTGATCTTGCGCTTCAATGCCAACACTTGACATCTGTTGGATAGTAGCCTGTACTTCCGGCTCTAAAATGTAAATTACAGAATAACCGTCAGCGATATAGTCACGAACCTTTTGGTAAATGGGAACATGCCAGTAGTTCTTTCTCTCCGACGAGTCAAATACGCAAATGGAGTGGGAATGACGCAACGCCCGGGAATTATTTTTTAGCATATAAGAACTATACAGACCTCTTCAAGATGCCAATGGGCCAGGACTCTTGTTAGAAATAGACTTTCTCACAAATATTTAGAGGCACTCGAAGGATGCATTGCCTAAAAGACATCAATAATACTACCAAACTCTAACATCTTTGTAATATCGATGCAAAAGTGTCGGCCATCACCTTATGGTGTGCTACATTTTGTGTGTTTCTCTGCGCTTGGGCCAATTCCATCTCGCGTATATGGTAGCCAAGCCTCTCTAGATAATATTGACGAGTCTTATCCTGTATCTGCTCCAAGACTTTATCGATGTACCGGCGGTTTGCATCAATTTTCGTCTCAATTATCTTGTTGACGATATCACGCAAATCATCAGACATTCTTACAGTCACCAATGGAGCGCATCGAGTTACTTAAAGCTATAAGAAACAATGTTCTATAGCTGTCACCGAAGCCTCTTCCAGGTGTACCCGTATCAAAGCATGGTATCAAGCTAAACTAATCAAAGTATTGATTTTTGAGATAAACTGCTCTTTCATTACAGGCTTTTTGATAATAGGGATGTCAGACTCTGGTAATATTGTC
>DASTTF010000110.1:0-4316 GCA_035760305.1 Nitrososphaera sp. | reverse complement strand
TTAGTAGCCTTTTTATATTATAGGTCGCGCATTTAGGAAACGGAAATGCCGATCGACACGGGAGATACCACGTGGATGCTCATCTCCACCGGCCTCGTCATGCTGATGACGCCGGCGCTCGGGTTTTTCGAAGCCGGCCTGATCAGGGCCAAGAACTCGCTGTCTGTCATAATGCAGACTTTTTCTGGCCTTGCGATCCTCTCTTCCCTCTGGTTCATCCTTGGTTTCACGCTTGTCTTCGCCCCGTCGCAGGGCGGCCTCATCGGCGGCCTTGACTGGGTCTTTTACAACAACGTGCCGATCAACGACTCAGTCGACTACGCGCCCACCGTCCCCGGCGTGACGTTTGCTACCTACCAGATGATGTTTGCAGTCATTACCCCGCTCCTCATCACGGGCGCATTTGCAGAGCGTGTAAAGTGGAGCGCGTTCGTGGTGTTCATTATCGCGTGGAGCGCGCTGGTCTACTACCCGCTCGCGCACTGGATATGGGGAAGGGGCTGGCTCGCCGACCTCGGCGTGTTTGACTTTGCCGGCGGAATCGTCATACACACGAGCGCGGGGCTCGGCTCGCTTGCGGCCGCGCTGGTGCTCGGGCGGAGAAAGAATTTCGGGCCCGAAATCATGGTCCCGCACAATATCCCGCTTGCGGTGATCGGCGCGACGATGCTCTGGCTTGGGTGGTTCGGCTTTAACGCGGGCAGTGCGCTTGCGTCCGGCTCGCTTGCAGCCAACACGCTGCTGGTCACACACATCGCCTCTTCCACTTCGGCCATCGTGTGGATAGTGCTTTCGTGGAAGCGCTCGGGCAAGCCGTCCACTACTGCGGCAATAAACGGCGCGATCGCCGGCCTCGCGGGCGTGACTCCCGCCGCAGGCTTTATCAGCTCCCAGAACGCGTTCTTCCTCGGCATTGCGCTGGGCCTCGCCTCGTACTATGCGATCCTGCTACTCAAGGAGCATTGGAAGATAGACGACGCGCTGGACGTCAGCTCGGTGCACGGCGTGACGGGCATCGTTGGCGCGCTGGCGATAGGCGTAATCGCAAGCACGCTCATCAACCCGGCCGGCCCGGACGGGCTGCTGTTCGGCAACCCGATTCAGCTTGCGATCCAAGCGCTCGGCATAGCAGTCGCAGCCGCGCTGGGCTTTGGTGGCACGGTAGCCATCATGAAGGTGATAGACAGGACAATAGGGCTCAAGGTCAAGGATGAGGAAGAGGACATCGGGCTGGACGTTACGCAGCACGCAGAGCGGGCGTACGTCAGCTAACCCTCTTTTTAGTTGCTAAACTCTTTTATTGTCTGAAACACTTTTCCGCTTTGTTGAGGCTCATTATCTACACGGGCAAGGGAGGCACGGGCAAGACCGTGACTTCGTGCGCGACTGCCATCAGGATGGCCGAGCGGGGCTACAGGACGATGGTGATCTCTGCAGACCCTGCGCATACGCTCAGCGACGCCTTCATGGTGCAGGACATCAGCTACGACCCGCGGCAGGTGCTCCCGAACCTGACTGCGCTCCAGATAGACCCGGTGACGGAGATGAGCAAGCAGTACGACCCGATATTGTCGTACATGGCGGCGATATTCTCCGCAAAGGGCATCGACGAGACGCTCGCCTACGAGATCGCGATGCTTCCGGGCATGACGCAGCTGTTTTCGCTGTTGAAGATAGAGGAAGTCGAGCGCACGAAATCGTTCGACGCGGTGGTGCTCGACATGCCGGCGTCCGGCGAAGCATTGCGATATCTGTATTTCCCAAAGCTTGTCGGCAGCATCGGGCGCAAGCTGACGGGGCTTGCCGGCCTCTTTTCCGGCTTTGCCAGGATCTTCCAGCCGGTGTCCAAGATACCCGCGCCGAGCAGGGACGTGATAAAGAGCGAGATGGACTTTTTGGACAGGCTCGACGCGCTCGCCGGCATCATCAAGGACAACAACTCTACGAGCATACGGCTCGTCGCAAACCCCGACACGTTCAGCATAGAAAACGCCAAGAGGGCGCTCATGTCCGCGAGCCTCTACGGCATCAACGTCGACATGGCGGTGATAAACAAGATAATGGCCGGCTCGTCCGACGAGTATTACGCAAAGTGGGCCAGCTACCAGAAATCAAAGGTGGAAGAGGCCAAGGCCAACTTTTACCCGCTCCCGGTAAAGGAAGTGCAGCTGTACAGCACCGAGCTCAAGGGAGTCGACATGCTGCGAAAGCACGGCGAGGTGCTCTTTGGCGACGGCGACCCGGGCGAGATATTCTACCGCGGCAAGCCCTACCGTTTCGTGAACGAAGGAACCGCGATCAGCATGACGGTGAAGGTGCCGTTCACAGAGAAGGACGATTTTAGCATAGAGCGCTACGGCGACCAGCTCACGGTGAGCGTCAAGACTGCCGCAGGGCAGATAGTCAACATTGTCCCGCTGCCGATCGCGACCGCCGGGATGAAGCTCGCCCGGGCAAAGCTGACGGACCACGAGCTGAACGTGCTTTTCGAGAAAGCGGCCTAGTCAGACAGGAGACCTGCTTGCATTTGTCTTTCGCCTTCTGTCATCGAGGTTCCACTTTGTTACAATGACGATGCCAAAGACGGCAAAGCCGGCTAGGAAAGCATACGGAAAGATTGCCAGTAATGCAGAGGGCTCCATGTCGTTGAAACTTTAGGCGAATATATCGCTATTAAATGCTACATTTTCACAGGCCGCCGCGGCTCCTCGCAGGCTGACCCTGGCAGGCTGCAAGAAAAAAGAGTTTATATAATATGCGACTTCATCAGTTTTGAGAAATAATGCCAATAGATCCAGACTTTCCAAGGAATTCTCAGGTGATAGGCAAGATCATGCACTCGGATGGAGAGCACTTCCACTTTGTGTGGGGACCAGGAGCCCTGAAAGAAGCTGCAGAAAACGAAGAGGTCAAGGCAGCTTACGAGCACAAGGGCGAGCAGCTGGTTCCGATCGGTGTAAGCGGCACGATGGTCGCCGTTGACTGGGACGCATGCGTCGCAGACGGCGCGTGTATCGAAGCCTGCCCTGTGCAGGTATTTCAGTGGTACAGGACCGAGCACGACCTTCCAGCAGCTGAAGCTATAAAGCAGACGTTTGCCGGGACCGGCAGCTCTGTCAAGGAAGAGCGCAAGGACTACACCGACAAGGCCGACCCCATCAGGGAGCACGACTGCATCTGGTGCATGGCCTGCGTGTCAGTGTGCCCGCCGCAAGCAGTCAAGGTTGACCAGTCAAACCTGGAATTCCATGAGAAAGCTGCGGGAACGTTCAACGAGGCACTGTCGAAGGGAAGCGCGCCGCCACCGCACGCGCACTAGCTCTTTTTCCCTCCTTTTCTCTTCTTTTATATTTCTCATCCATTACTGCACAGGTAGTTGCCGGTAGTCTCTGACTCGTACATGGGCATATTCATGCCGCCCGACATCACGTTCCGGATAAAGCAGTTCATGGCTGCTAGGGTGGACTTTCCCTTCATAAAAAAGGACGAAACGATTGCGGCGTTCTACCTGCTCGGCAAGGAACACGGGGTCGCCGGCGAAGCGGAGGTAAAGGCGGCGACTGACATTGCAAAGAGGACGGTGGAGCAGGTGGCAAAGGACATCCGGCTCTATGCTGCCACGCCACAAAAGATGGACACAAGGTTTACGCGGGAAAACTATACCAAGAGGTCGCTGCAGATAGTAGTCGACAGCGGCGCCCAGTCAGATGTCGATAAACGGGTCGCCGGCGACCCGGCGATACTGTCGGACTGCTTTGCGCAGCACGTCGCCTACCACCAGCAGGGGTTCTTTTTCGAGCTCTTCCAGCCCTTCAGGGCAGATCAGGCGCCGGCCGCGCTGAAAAACAGACTTGAAGGGAGGATGCTCCTGCTCGGCTTTAACGTGAAGGACAGGCAGGCATTGCAGTTCAAGAGCTCGCTCCAGCCCTTTTTCGAGTGGATGCTAAAAGTTTGAAGTGTGGTCGATTACTCGCACCATGTGCTTGACGTCAAAGACCATCACTTCCTTTGGAAGGTTGATCGCAAGCACGCGCTCTTCCGGCGGGTTGTAGCGAAGCACGTGCACGAGTGTGCCTGACTTGCCCAGCCTCCTGCCCGTCCGCTTCTCAATCACTATCTCCGGGTCAAATAGCGCGTCAAACGCGAAAAAGTACGTCCCGCCCCAGACGTTCACAGAGTATTCCACCCTGTAGTACGGCACCGACATCCTTGGGTACAGCAGCGCGCTTCCCGCGTGCAGGTTGTCCTCTTCGTCGTGCATCCTGCCGCCGTGGAAGCTGTCGACAAACGGCACCTTGGCATAGACCGTGGAATTG
>DASTTF010000109.1:0-7670 GCA_035760305.1 Nitrososphaera sp. | reverse complement strand
AAGAGCGCGAGCGCGAGGAGTTTGTCAGGCTCAAGAAGGTTAAAGTAGTACTTGACAGGAAGAAGTTGGCAGAAGCGGAGGCTTATGCAAAGAAATGACAGACGATATTTCAGGCTATTTTGAAAAGGCAAAGGCGCAGCTAAAATCCGACCACGACTCGATGACCCAGCGGATCAAGGAAGAGGTCGCCGCGAGCAAGCGCAAGGCGCTCTCCAAGGTCTGAGCCACATATTTTATAACACCTTGTCGCCAAGATAACATGGTGAGTCGGGATTGAACAGCGTCATTGACGGCTCTTTGCTTGAGCATTTTGAGAGAGAGATATGGAGCAAGGTTCCCCACCTGGAAAAGCCGGGCGAAGCAAAGGTTGTCAATGCGACGCCCTTGAAAGACATCACCGGAGACCTGAAAGAGTGCGCGAAAAACATGTTCGGCTTGGACCTCGCAGACAAGGATCTGCGCGTCTTTGGCAAGTTCGATTCAAAGTTGCTTGCAGGCTCGATCAAGGTAAGGCCGGCGGTCCAGATAATCCACGACGCCATCGCTACGGGCAAGCTCAAGCGCGGGCAGACGGTATTTGAAGCGACTTCGGGCAACTTTGGAATCGCCCTGGGGCAGATAACAAAGCTGGGCCTGGACGTCGTTGCCCTAGTTTCCAGAAAGCTCCAGGAAGGGGTGTTCGATGAGTTGAAAAACGAGAAAACGCGCATCATCAACCTTGACATGGACATCTGCCCGGCTCCGGGGATGAAGGGCAACGCGAACCTTATGATGGCCAAGGCGACTGCCTCCAACATCCGGGAGCAGCTCTCCAAACTGGGGTTCGATCCTGCCGTTTTCGATAAATCGCGTTCCGAGGTTGAGGCGGTCCTGGCGGACCAGGACATAATAAACCTGGCAAAGCTCCTCGCAAAGATCTACGATTGCTTCTGCCCGGAACAGTACGACAACGAGCTGAACGTCGGCGTGCACAGGACCGTGACGGCCGCAGAGCTGGACCAGCAGCTGCGCGAGCAGGGTCATTCTCTCTCCGATTTCAGGATTGTCTGCACCTTTGGCACTGGCGGCACCTCTGGCGGCCTGAGCAGGTACATGATGGAGAAGTACGGCAAAAAGGCGGTGCACGTGGTCTTTCCGCCCGGCGACCAGGACGTCGCAGGGATAAGGACGAAAGGCAAGGCGTCGGGGCTAAAGTTCTACGAGCCTGACCGGTATGCGGGGCAGCACGAAGTGGACTTTGTGCAGGCAAAGCGCCTGCTAAAGTTCTTCGTGGACAAGGGGTACGACATGGGGGAGAGCAGCGCCCTTGCGCTTTACGCCGCGATGCAGATGGCGAACTTTGGCGGCGACGGCAAGTTTGTGGTAATAGTCGCGGACGGAATCCAAAAATACAGAAAGAGCCTTGCGGCGACGGAACAAAAGCCAAGGAGCATGCAGGTCGGCCTGCAGGAAGCGGTCTCGAACATTGGAAATTACGACAAAATTGTATGGATACACACGATGTATACTCCGCGCAAGGAGGGGATAGAGCTCATTGCAAAGTCGCTGGGCGTTGACGAAAGCAAGATCATTGTGCCAAAGGCCAGCGAAGTGGAGCGACTCTTGATGACACAGCAGATCCCCAAGGAGTTAGACAAGGCGCTTGGAGGAGACGCAAAGCCACTGCTTGTCTGCATGATGGGAAACACTTCGCTCAGAGTTGCTCAGGTACTTGGACAGAAGGGCATCGCGGCTGAAAGTCTGGACGGCGGGATTTCAGCACTGTCCCAGGGGAAAGGCAAGCAGATCTCTGAACTGGTGCGGATGGCTACCGAATAACGAGACAGCATTTTTCCGTGCTCCGCCAGAGTAGTCTACTAACCTTTGGGCGTGATACGTCTGCTCGTATGGGTATAAATGATTAAATATGGCATTTTGTTCTCGAACCTAGTATGAAGAAGCTGAACGGACGCGTCACGATTTCGGTTTTGGCAATTCTCAGCTCGATCGCTTTGGCAGGCTTTGGCGGTCAGGCATTCGCGCAGGAAGCGGCACCGGCTGATGCAGGGTCAAAGCTGATAGGTGCAGGCATGGCATTCGGCCTTGCAGCCCTCGGAGCAGGCATTGGTCTTGGCTTTGTAGGCGCAGCGGGTCTTGCCGCAATCAGCGACAACCCCAAGATGCAGTCTAGGGTGTTCATCATCGTAGGCATGGTCGAGTCAATCGCCATCTACGGCATAGTCATGATGTTCATCATCCTTGGACAGGGCTAAGCTAGGAAACTTTTTTCCTCCTCTTTTTACTTTTTCTTGAAGTAGCTGACTGCCACACATAGCTATTTTTATCGCCTTGGCGTAATTACACTTGAAGGCACATGGCCGACACAGAGCCTCCAAAGCCGCAGGCAAGCGTGAGCAGGTGGCACCAGCCATACAGCTGGCTAACTGCAGCCGCTATTGGCATCGCGTTTGTCAGCCTTGTCGTCGCGGCAGGCTTTGTGCGGGGTTATCTTGGAATAGCCTCGACCTACTTTGGGTGGTACGTGACGGGTGAATCTCAGTTGCCGTCCGCCGTCTTGGTGATAGTCACTTCGGTCGTCATTACGATCATTGCAAGTGCGGCTGGAGCGGCACTGTTGTTATTGAAACATCGGCTGGGCGTGCCAGTCGCGCTGGCCGCTGTTGCTGCATATTTCGTCATGGACGCGATTCAAATCGGCTTGCTCTGGGACGGCCACCATCTCATCTATGCCTACACGCATGCAGAGTGGTTCCCTGTCCTCTACTATGGATATGGCAGTTACAGCACAGACTTGGTTTACTCATTCTATTTCCTGTACGTCCCGGCTCTTTTTGGGATAGCCGCGTCTTTGCTGATTGGATGGAAGAAAGTAAAATCGCCTTAGCGGAAGGATTTTAAAGAGACTGGAATTAACGGTAGGCGAGAATGGGCCTAGCCAAACTCATGAAAGCCACCATCATCCTGCCGCGCACAGAAACGCAGGAAGTGGTAAGCAGGCTGGCCGAGCTCGAATGGTTCCACCCTATCCAGGTTCCTTCCGATCACCTTAACCCTTTTCTTGACGACCTTTTGCTCAAGGCCCAGCGGCTGTTCCAGGAAATAGACGAAACCACGAAAGCGCTTGGCATCCCGCTTGAAACCGGCGTCATGGCCACGATGTTCAAGGGCGCGCCAAAGGGCAAGACCGACTATCTTATCGAAGACATCCAGAACTTTGTCGCCGACCTAGAGGACAAGAGCGCGGCGCTGCTGGGCGAGCCCAAGAAAATCCTCGCAGAGCAGAACAGGGTGACAAAGCAGCTAGAGGAATACAGCAACCTCGAAGGCGCGCTAGAGATGGCGGCCAACCTCAACCTTGACCTTACGCTTTTTGGCAGGATAAGCCACTTTTTCTCCGGCCTGTTTGTAATCACTTCTGCTGACGAGCCGGAAATCCGCAAGGCCCTCGGCGACCTGCCGATTTACATCAGCAAGCTCTCCGATCAAAAGTCATCCATGGTCGTCTTTGGCGCGGCCGACGATTCGGACCGCATTTCAAAGACGCTCAGGACATTTGGCGTACACCCGCTCCAGATTCCTGCCAACATGCCCCAGAACCCGAGCGTCGCGTACGCCCAGGCAAAGGCCAAGGTAAAGGAGCTGGAAGCAAAGAAAGCAGAGGTCGAAAAGAACACCGAGAAGCTGAAGGCGTCGATCCTGAGCAAGCTCCTCTCCATGCACGAAGCGGCCAGGGTGGCCAAGGACGTGCTTGAAAATACCAGAAAGCCCGGCGGCACGCGCAACTTTGCGGTAATCCAGGGCTACATCCCCGACCAGATGGAGAAAAAGTTCAAGGGCCTGACGAAAAATTACGTCAGCGTAGTCGAAGACGCCCATGCCAACGCTGACAAGCACGGTGAAGAAGTCCTGCCGACCTTGTTGACGAACAAGTCGTACACCCGCACCTTTGAAGTGGTCACTGAAACGCAGGGCCTGCCGAGGTACGGCGAGATGGATCCGACTCCCATCATTGCATTTGTCTGGCCGCTCTTTTACGGCCTGATGTTTGCCGACTTTGGCCATGGGCTTTTGCTGGCGGGGCTCGGCTTCCTGTTCAGGCACAGGGGGAACGGGTCGCTCAGAACATGGGGCACCCTCATAATGGCAAGCGGCATAGCCGCGGCGATAGCTGGCCTTGGCACTGGCGAGATGTTTGGCTTCCACTTTGACGAGATCGCGTTCCTCGCCCCGGTCTTTGAACCGCTGCACGACTGGGTCGGCATATTGAGCGTGTCCGAGCTGACGTTTGACCAGGTGGTCAAGATACTGAAGGTCTCGATAGCGATAGGCATAGTGCACCTGCTGATGGCGTTCTTCCTGAGGCTCCGGGCCAACATAAAGCAGGGCAACAAGCTGATGATATACTACCACGACATCCCCACGATCATACAGTACATGGCGGTGGTGGCGCTGATACTGGCGGCCATCGGATCGGGATATGACATCATCGGCATGTTCGGCGTCACCGGCGTGACCCACACAGAGCCGGTGCCCTGGCTGACGTTCGTCTTTGGCGACTGGGTCACGGTGGACGTCGTGGCAAAGGCCGCCCCGCCGGTGATCATTGCCACAGTCGTAATCATGATCATTGGAGGTATCAAGGAGGAGAAGCACATGAAGGCGCACGGCAAGGACGAGGGCGGAGGGCTGGTGGGCATTGTCGTCGAAGTCATCATGGTGAGGATCATCGAAATGCTGTCAAACACGATCAGCTATTCCCGTATCGGCATCATGCTGCTGGTGCACTCGGCGCTGCTGGTCACCGTCAATAACTCGTTTGAGCACGGGGGCGGCTATGCCGTACTCATTGGCGGCAACCTTGGCATCATGCTGATCGAAGGGCTCATCGTCTACATCCAGACCATCAGGCTCCACCTTTATGAGTGGTTCCCAAAATGGTACGTCGGCGAGGGCGTGGAGTTCAAAAAGATTGTGCCCAAGATGCTCTACTCCAACTTTGTCTGGAAGGGAAGCGAAGTGCCAGTCCAGCAAGCCAAAAAGTAGGCGCGTGCGCGCGTTTCCAGTCCAGCGGAACTTGGCATAAAGAATTAATTAAATAGTTATTTTGTTGCATGAAAAGCAAGACAATGACGAAATTTTCCGTCATCGATGCACCTTCCATCTTGGGACTCAGGCCGTCAGGAGTTGAAAAGCTTCCTCAGGCATTGAAGAATGCCCATCTCCTTGAGAAGCTCGATGCGAAAAGTGCAGGGCAGATTACGCCTCTGCCCTATCAACCAGAACGGGACAGCGCAACGCTCTTGCTAAATCCAGAAGCAATCAAGAAATTTTCACTTCAACTTGCCGATGCGGTGGGCAGCGAGCTGCACGATAATAAATTTTCAGTCGTGCTTGGCGGAGATTGCAGCATCCTGATTGGAAACCTTTTGGCATTGCGCCGCCTGGGCAGATACGGCCTGTTCTTTCTTGACGGGCATGCCGACTTTTACCAGCCTGAAGCATCACCGACTGGCGAAGCAGCCGACATGGACCTTGCCATTGTATCTGGCAGGGGCCCCGATGTGCTTGCAAATGTTGAGGGGCGCGGGCCTCTAGTCAGGGACGAAGATATAGTTGTATTTGGCTATCGCGATGCAGAAGAGGCCGCCAGATACGGCAGCCAGGATGTCAAAAACACAAACATGCACGTGTTTGATCTTGCACATATACGATCCTTGGGGGCAAAGGAAGCTGCAAAGCTGGCTGTCAAACAGTTGATAAAAGAAGAGGTGGCTGGCTTTTGGATCCATCTTGATGTCGATGTCCTGGATGATCGCGTCATGCCTGCGGTCGACTATCGCCTTGAGGGCGGATTGACTTTTGAAGAACTGAGTGATATTTTATGGATACTCAGGGCGTCGGGACGCGCTGTAGGCATTGACATAACAATCTTTAATCCAAAACTTGACGCAGATGGCTCAATTGCGTGTAAGCTTGTTGATGCCATTGCCGCAGGCCTTTCTGACAAAGTCTAGAAACTTATTCCAGCCT
This sequence comes from Nitrososphaera sp., assembly GCA_035760305.1. Classification (GTDB taxonomy): domain Archaea; phylum Thermoproteota; class Nitrososphaeria; order Nitrososphaerales; family Nitrososphaeraceae; genus Nitrososphaera. Next base: position 1,640 of record DASTTF010000109.1, on the reverse strand, counting down.
GACGAGCCGCTGCATTATAGTTTCGGCGGGAACCTTTTGCTCAACTCCTGCAGCGATCGCCGCGAGGTTTCGCACTTCGATCATCATCAGCTTTATCGCCGACAGCATTATCGCGACCGTGAACACCGCCCTGAAAGAGCTTACCACCCTCTTCATGGCTATTGACTCGAATCCTGCTTCAAGCTGCATTATCGCGTCAATGTCGTTTGCCGCATTTTGAGGCACGATGTCGCGGTAGACGGTGCCGTTGAGCTCGCCTATCGCTTCTGCCAGCTTTTCCGTGTTGATCATCTTCATCAGGCTCTCCCTCGTGACCTTGGGGGTAGTGGTGACGATGAGGTCGGTGATGTCCTGCTGACCCAGCCCCCAGAACTTGCCGCGCAAAACAGCAAGGACGTTGTAAGAGTCAATGTCGGTCGCGACCAGCTTTTTCACGTCCGGCGCGGCCGCCTCTGTCACGAGCGCCCGGTTGAGCGCGTGGTGGAAGGCGTGGTCGAGATAGGTGTCAAACAGCCTGACGTCGCCCTTTTCCTTGTACGCCGCCGCGGCCTTTGCTGCGTCTTCGCCAAACTCGCTGCCTGCAAGCGCCCCGACAGCTTCGTCAATGTCCTTTGCGACGAGCGCCTTTACAACCAGATCGCGCCTGCCAACGAGCTCTTCTGCGCGCAGGTTGATCTTTGGCAGCAGCTCTTCGTACGTCTTGCCCAAAGCCTTGCCCTTGAGCACCATCTTTAGGTTCATGGTGATGTATTTTACGAAATAAGCGTTCAGGATGCCAGAGCCGCCGGCGATGTTGACCATCTTGGCGTGCTGGTTCACCAGGTATTCGCGCAGCGCGCCTTCCACCTTTTCTGCGCTGTAGGGCTTTGTCAACTTTGCAAGCGCGTCAAGGTAGACCGTGTTTTTCATCCTGGTGACGAGCTCTTCAATGTCGCGGGACTCGGCCAGCGTCTGGAGCTCGCTCTTTGTGAGCATCCTGCCCCTCAGCCCGTGGGAGAGGACGGTGCCGAAAATCTTGCTTGGCATGCTGACTTTGCTGCTCATAACGCAAAGTTGAGTTCGTCTAGTGCTCTATAAAAAGCATAGCGTCTTGAGAGCTAGTCGTCGAACAGTTTTGAAAGGAGGTTTGTTATTTTTTCTGAAAGGGCCAGAAAAACAAAGTGTAGGCCAAATCCCACGACGGCGCCCAGTGCCAGGTTTCCGCCGTTGTAGTAAAATCCGAGAAATATGCCCAGTGAAGGAAGCGTCAGTATCATGGCAAGTGCAGAGCTTACCCAGAACGACTTGACGATCACGTCCGGATCGACGTTTTCAAGTCTCTGACTTGCAAATACTAATTTAGAATGCGGAGCTGTCATTTCCTCAATTTTCATTGGCGAATGATGCAATATTAATATTGACACAACAAAACGTAGATTCCATATTAGCATAATTGTGTGAAATTATGTCATATGGATATTTGAATATAATTTTTCAGTTCTTTAGCTTATCAGTTTAAATTTTTCAAGCTTTTTGCAGAACCAAAATAATTTTATCCATTATTTACTTTAACTTACTCATCCCATTCTGGCAATAATAATAAACTCCAGTAAGATTGTTGCAAATTCAGGAAGAAATTAAGGAAACCGGATAAACTTAAT
>DASTTF010000108.1:0-2803 GCA_035760305.1 Nitrososphaera sp. | reverse complement strand
GAATTAACGGCAATAGTTAATTGCTGCTCTGTTGCCGCAGTCTGAAAACACCATTGCTCTATAGAGTCAATTTCACCTGTATTTTTCAGTTCACCCGCAGTACTCATCCAGCCTAGTCCGCATGAAATGGAAAAAGCTGGGTGGTAAGGCTGGGCGAGGACCCATACGGTAAGGGAATGTATTCCAGTGTAAAACTGTCCTGACGGATAGATCTGTCTTTCTACGGTGAATGATATTTCTGCATCTTCTTCATAGGGATTCCTATTGACCTCTACTTTTGCGTCAGGATATTTTTCAAGGAAATACTTGACCTCGGCAAGATCGCTGTACTTTGAAATGAGCTCTTCGTCAGTTAGCATGAAATCTGGTTTTAGTACGACTGAAAACACTACAACAAATGTGATGCCGATAGCCAATCCGGCTGCAACCGGCGCTCCTGACCCCTCGTCCATGCGCAGTTACAATAGAAAATGGAAGCATTACTTGAGCGTTGTGCATGTAACGTCTAGGCAATGGGCTGGTTGCTCTTTGTCCTCTGCCAAATGTCTGCGACGACTTCCTGCAGAGCGTGCTCGACAGACACGTGGAGTTTTGACTGCCACAGCTTGGCGATGTACTCGCCGGCGGTGGTCCTGTTTTCAAGCCTTTTCTCAAGTATGTTCAAAAAGTCCGGCTTTGTGCCGAGGTCTGCGAGCCCCTTTCTTGCATAGTCAAGCTGGCTCCTGACGGTTTCAATGACGTTAAAGTGCGTCTTGGCATCAAAGCCCGACCTGACTACCGCCTGCCGCTCCTCCCTTATCGACGCAAGCGGCCGGAGCGCTCTTTCCTCGTGGATTGCCCTGTGCAGGTAGCCGGCGAAAAACTCTATCAGCGCCATCATTGTCTTTGGAGTCGGCTGGACCGACATGACCCTCGTCTCGACCCTGTAAAAGCCAGTGTTGAGTCGTATGCGGGCGTCGTCGTGCCGCTCCTTTACCATCCCAAAATAGTCCTTTGCGATCACCGGCCTTCTTGAAACGATATAGTCGATATAGTCCTCGACCCCGTCAAGATATTTGGAGATGCCGGGGAACCCCGAGTTCTGCTGCTCCGTCTGGTCATAGAGATAGATCCGGGGCTCGTGCAGGGAAAACACCCTGCCGGCAAAGAGCCTGCTGTTTGCGCCGAGCAGTATCGCCGCCGGAATCAGATTCAGGATGTGGTTGAACATCTGGGCGGTAAAGTTGGGGTTCTTGCCCTGAAGGTGGAGGTGGAAGCCCTGTATCGCTGCCGCGGCATGCAGCGCCTTGATTTTCTGGCCGTCGATTTCGACGCCCGGGATCTTTTTCTGCCATTTCGCCAGCTGCAGGTAGCGTGGCTTTTTAGTGATGAGGCCGCTTTTCAACACGTGGGGCGACGGGTTTGCGCCCAGAAACACTGGAAAGACGTCGCGCCGGTAAACCTTGTTGACGATAGTATTGAGGTGCTCTATGAATTCTTCAAACTGCGAGTTGAGCCTGATGAGCCGGTCAAACGACACGGGCTCGGTCTTGTATTCTAGCTGGCACTTGCCGTACTCGTAGTCGATGTCGTGGTACTTGCGCAGGTGCTCTATCGTCGGCTTGGCGTCGACGGGCTTGCCCTTGGCGTCGATAAGGCATATTTCAATTTCTACTCCGACCTTGAAATTCTCGTCGGTCCTTGCAGAGTGGCTGCGGACCCTTGCCTTGAGCTCGCTTGCCTGCTTTGCGATGCGCGCGGCCGGTGATCTCGCCAACAGAAAAGCAACTGCCTGATGCTTAATTAGCTTAGCTTTGCCACCGAAGAATATGGCCTGAGAGTCAGCTCCGTCTTGCCTTCGCGGCCCGCGCCTGCCGTGACGCCGGCGAGCCTCACCCTGTCGCCGACATTGAGCTTGTTGACGCCGGCGCTCTGGTTGCGCCAGCCGACCAGCCTTATTTCGCCCGTATCGTCGCCCAATAGTGTTGATGTCACCGGCACAGTCTCGCCGGTCTTTGTGTTGACGTCCGCGGTTTCGGGCGCCTGCAATACTATGGCTTCAACGATGCACGGGTCCTGCGACACCTGGATGTCTTTTATCTTTTTTTCAAACCTTGCCAGCTTTGGAAAAGACGCGTCGTCGTCAGTCATCCTGATGTACGAGTCGTCCTTTGAAAGCACGACAGAGCTGCCGAATATGCGCGAAGGAACGCACTCGATCATGGCGCCGGCGCTCAACTGGTCCGAGCTGGCAAGCGAGTTATCGACTGTCAGCACGAGCGCCCTGCCTGCCCTATCAGCCGCAAGGCAGAGAAAGCTCCCCCTGCCCGTTTCCTCGCCGACAGATATCACCCTTAGCGGCATGACCTCGACGTCCTCCTGCGAGCCGGAGAACTGCAGTATTGTCCCCTCGTCGCCGTGGATCTCAAAGTCGCCGTTGCCGTACTGCGGGTTGCCCTGCTTTATCCTGACTCCGATCATGCGCACCTTGGCGCCGGTCTTGAATACTTTTGGCAGCCTGGACTCGTCCACGTTCCAAATTACTGCGCGGAGCGCCCGGGTGCCCGCGTCGTTTGACACCTGCAGCTGGAGTGACTTGCTAGCCTCGCCCCTCGCGTTGACAAATTCGCTGACGCGAGGGTTGGCGCTTATCGTGCCGGTGATGACGGCGCTGTCCTGCAACCCGCCCACAGAATCGATGGTTGATACAAGTGAATCGATGCTCGGGATCGCCGCGTCGTCGCGCACGGTCTCTATGGCGCTGTAGCTGCCGAGGTTGATGACCGGCTTGCCGTCGAGCCCCGCCCTCACGTAGCCCTTGATT
>DASTTF010000107.1:0-6581 GCA_035760305.1 Nitrososphaera sp. | reverse complement strand
CGTATAGATTCTATAGAATAATTATATCAATACTTGTCAGAAACTCTTCCTTCAACACACAAATTACATTAACAGGTTGTAACGACTCGCTTTCATAGTCAGTTGTCGAGGAAATATCGTTATCAATACTGTGCGTCTGATCAGACCCTCATTAAAGATCAAGAATGCTCTCTTGTTGAGTTTGTAGTATCCTATTGGGGCTTTTTCTGCGTTGCTGCGGGTACATCTCCTATCGGTGAACAAAGCCAGCTAAGGATAATCCCGATACAAGCCATGATGCTTGCTAAGAGATCGTATCCGGCCAGTTATCAAGAACTAGTTTGCAAATGGTATAGATAGCGGTTTTGGTTCAGAATGCAATCAGAAGGGTTACAAGTTTAGCAAAATATCGTGTGTATGAACAACTCTATTCTTGTGCTGGTCAAACGGTGATGTCTCCATCAGTGATTTCTGAAATAGGCACAAAGTTGTCACGACTGGCATACGACTGTTTTGCCACCAAGACTCTATCATGATACATTCGTTGAATTGCCCGTTTTTGAATAAATATCCAGTTGCATCGCCTACATACCCTGCCACAGGCTTGACAGAACTCAAGGCGATAAGAATGGTTGTTGTCTAATTCTCTACTAACGCCTCATTATAAGGCGCTTCGGGCAACTTATCATAGAAGTGACCATCCTTGGCGAATATACTTCACGATTCTCCGCCTGGTTCTCTTAAGGCCAGCATGGGAATCTCAAAGGAATCAGTTGTGAGAGCAGTTGTAGAAAGGCTCGAAGCCGCCTTTGGTAAATCTACGATGGTTCTTTTACAGATTCACATGCCTCAATATAATATCAGTTTTGAAGACACTTCTATCGTTGACGAGCCAGAGAAATTCACGGAGGCGATGTCGTACACCTTTGGAACAGGTGCTGAGGCGTTATTTAACAGGATAAACCTTGCACTGATGCTATATGCTCCAATTGATCCACTCGATGATTTGACAACCTCTGGATCAGCTGGATTTGTCTTACTGATCTACAAGCTCAGGAAGGCCTGTAATTTCTGACTTTAAGGGTAGAGTAGAAAAATCATACTAGCCTGGCTGCATCAAAATTAAGCCCGAGACATGGCTTGACAAGAAGGGCTGACAGAAATCCCTTTTGTGAAGCGGAACTTCAAATCCTAATGCTTATATTAAGTTCAGGTAAAACACCGTTATATGACGTTTCTAGAGGTAAAGGATCTGCGCGTCAGCATCGACGGCAAGGAGATCCTCTCGGGCCTCAACCTCAGCGTGGAAAAGGGCGAGGTCCACGCGATCATGGGACCGAACGGCTCGGGCAAGAGCACGCTTGCAAACGCGATACTGGGTCACCCGAAGTACACCATCAACTCGGGCGACATTCTGGTAAAGGGCGAGAGCATCATCAAGCTCCCGACGGACCAGCGCGCAAAGAAGGGGCTTTTCCTGGGCTTCCAATACCCGACTGAAATTTCCGGCGTGGGCTACAGCCACTTTCTGAGGAACGCTTACAATACACTCAACAAGTCGCTCGGCGAGGAGCAGAACAGAGAAGTGTTCATCACCGTGCGCGAATTCCACGAATACGTGAAAAAGAACCTCGACGCGGTGGGGCTCGACCCGTCGTTCCTGAGCCGCTACCTGAACGAGGGATTTTCCGGCGGGGAGAAAAAGCGCTCCGAAGTAATGCAGATGCTGGTGCTCAAGCCCAACATCGCGATACTAGACGAGCCGGACTCGGGGCTCGACATCGATGCGGTAAAGTCAGTCGCAGAGTCGATAAACAAGCTGATAGAGACTGGCGCCGGCGTCATTGTCATCACGCACTATGCCAGGATCCTGCGCTACATGAAAAAGCTCGACAAGGTCCACGTCGTTGCAAAGGGCAGGGTGATAAAGTCTGGCGGCAAAGAGCTGTCAGAAGAGCTGGAAGCAAAGGGCTACGGCTGGCTCGGAATAGAAGACGAAAAGTAGGTCATTCTTCCTCCAGCATTTTCACCAGCTGCGCCATTACAATCTCGCCAGCCTCATTGCCCAGTATTTTTTTTAGCGCGTCCTCCACCTGCTGCAGGGTGTACGTCGCCGCCCTACCGGCGACGAGCGCGATGCCATAGTTTTCCAGATCGTAGATCAGCGCCTCCGCAGCCGCGTACCCCAACGGGTACTCTAGCGCCATGACGGCTTTTTTCAATTTTTTACTGGGTAATGGAGTATTTTTACTGATTCTGGGCAATAATTCGGTAAACTAGCAGTATTCAGGGCCGCTATTATAAAAGCAATTAGGCGTCGCATGGCTAGATCACCTGCCTGGTTTAGTTTTAAATAGGGTGCAGGCAAGCTTGCAGCCAGATGGCAGAAACACCGGCCGAAAAGCAGGCGACGTTTCTCAACTTTTCCTTCTTCAAGGTCGACCCAAAGTGGCGCTGGCTCAACGAGATCGGCAAGGACGAGGCCGCCAAAGAGTTTGCCAGCCTCGTCGAAGTCGCAAACACCAAGATAAAGGTGCGCGCCTACTCGACCCTCGGCCTCCGCGAAGACGCCGACTTTATGCTCTGGATGATCTCCGATTCAATTGAAAAGACGCAGGTCATGACGTCAAAGGTTTACTCAACCGTTCTCGGGAAGTACCTGACGCCGTCGTACGTCTTTTTGTCGGCCGCAAGGCCGTCAGTATATGCCGCCAAGGTGACGCCCGGATTCATGACCGACGAGCAGCCGAGCAAGTACTGCATCGTCTACCCGTTTGTAAAGTCGAGGGAATGGTACCTGCTGCCGTTTGAAGATCGCAAGAAGATGATGGAGGAGCACATCGCGGTAGGCAGAAAGTTCCCGCAGATAAAGTTGAACACCACATACTCGTTTGGCCTTGACGACCAGGATTTCATGCTCGCGTTTGAAACCGCAGACCTGATGGCGTTTCAGGAGCTGATAATGCAGCTGCGCGAAACCCGGGTGAGCAAGTACATCGTGCGGGACACTCCCATGATTGTCTGCGTTTATAAGGGCGTCGAGGACATTATCAAAAGTCTGGGATAATTATGCAGGCGCTAAAAGAATGGGCCGTCGTCTGCAGGGCCCTTGAAGAAGGCCGGCAGGTCGTGCTTTTGCGCAAGGGCGGCATACTGGAATACCGGCAGGGCTTTGAAGTAAAACACGACAGGTTTTTGCTCTTTCCGACTTTTGAACACCAGTCAAAGGATCACCTGCAGCCGGATTACGCGGGCAGGCTGGATCAAGTTTTGAAAGAACAGCCGGCTGCCGGCAACAACAAGATAACTTCATACGCGCAGGCGATAGAAGTCAAGGAAATATCCGACCGCGCCACGATCAAGTCGCTTGAAAAATACCACGTGTGGAACGAAAGCTATGTTAAAGCGAGGATGGATTACAACCCCAAGAAGCCCATGAGCGTGATACTGCTGCGCGTTTTCAAACTTGACAAGCCGATAATGGTCGAGAGCAAGCCCGAATGGGCCGGATGCAAGTCGTGGATACCGCTTGACATGGAAGCTGCCGGCACGCCTGTGTTGAACGATATGCAATTTAACAAAATCGCGTCCGAAGTAAAGGGAGTGCTATCGATAGCGGCATGAAATACAGGACTCTAGGAAAGAGCGGCATAAAGGTGAGCGAGATCGGCTTTGGCGCGTGGACCCTCGGCCTTGACTGGTGGGGCAAAAAGATCGGCGACGACGAAGCAATAAGGATGCTAAAGCGCGCCTACGACCTTGGGATAAACTTTTTCGAGACTGCCGACATGTACGGCAAGGGCAAGAGCGAAAAGTTGATCGCGCAGGCGTTCAAGGGTATGCGCAATGAAGTCGTCTACTCTACAAAGTGGGGATATGATATGTACAGCGCCGAACAGGTGGGTCACAGCGAGCTTCCGCAAAAGCACGACACCGAGTTTTTGCAGTTTGCTCTTGGCCAGAGCCTGGATCGATTACAGACTGATTACATCGATGTTTACAGCCTGCACAACCCAAAGATGGACGCTGTCAGGAATGACTCGCTGTTTTCCGCGCTTGGCGATCTGGTGAAAAAGGGCACGATCAAGAGCCACGGAGCGGCCCTCGGGCCGGCAATAGGGTGGAAGGACGAGGGGCTTGAGGCGATTAGGAACAGGGATATCACCTGCCTGCAGACGGTCTACAACATACTGGAGCAGGACCCCGGGCGCGACTTTATGAAGGAAGCCGAGCGCCACGACGTAGGCATAATGGTGCGGGTCCCTGACGCGTCGGGCCTGCTGACTGGCAAGGTCAACGCGGAGACGAAATTCGATAAGAACGACCACCGCAGCTTCAGAAAGCAAGAGTTCATCATGGAGGCGATGCAAAAGATAGAGAACATGAAGCCCGTGGCGAACAGCAAGGGGTGGAACATCACTGAATTGGCGATAAAGTTCATACTGTCTCAAAAGCAGATTTCAGTAGTCCTGCCGACGATGATAAGCATCGAGGAGATAGAGATGTTTGCGTCGATCTCTGACGGCAAGTACCTCGACATGTCCGAAGCTGCAGGCGTGGAGCAGATGTACGAAAAGAACTTTTACGTGCAGCCTATTGCCAAATGAGCGCCACAGAAGAGCTGCTGCAGGATCATGTCTTCATCAGGCGTCTGCAGTTAGTCATTGAAAAGTGCTATACTCTGCTGTATGAGGGCAAGGACGTTCCCTTTGGCGACCTGGTAAAAATAGCGGACATGATCGAGCAGTTTGTTGACAACTTTCATCACGGCAAGGAGGAGAAAAGCTACTTTCCTGAAACAGAGAATAAAGATCGCTATTCTGAGGAGATCCGCAAGTTCGTGATCGAGCACGAGCTTGGGAGGAGGATCGCAAATAGGGTCAGGATTCATCTTGAAGAATTCCTGCAGGGCAAGGATGCGAGGGAGCCACTCGCCCGCTATCTCAAGGCCTACTCTGTCTTTATCCTGGACCATACTTCAAAGGAGGACCGGTTCTTTAACGACGTCAGGGAAAAGCGGTCACTCTCAGAGAAGGAAGAAAAAGATCTCAAAAAAGAGTTTGAGCGCATGAGACACGAATGCATGAGCAAGAGCGGCAACCTGGTTGAAGTCCTGAAGCAGCTGGAAAACGCCGAATGGATGCGCTAGACGAAATACTTCACGCGCTCTTTCTTGAACTCGCGTGAGCTGAACAGTATCTGGTAGTCCTTTACGCCTATGGTGCCTGACATTTCGACTGCCATCTTTTCCGCCGCGTCCAGCGACCGGGCGTGCACCATGCTGAACAGGTTGAACCTCCAGTCTGAATAGACCGGCCTCCTGTAGCAGTGGCTCACCTGAGGAAACGCCGCCAGCTTGAAGCCGACCTCGTCGATATTCTCCTCCGGCACGTGCCACACAACCATGCCGTTTGCGACAAAGCCGGCGTCGCGGTGGCGTAGTATGGCCGCAAAGCGCCTCATTATGCCGATGCTCTCGTATTCCCTTGCCTTTGCAAACAACTCGTCAGTCGTTATCACCAAATTGTCGGCAAGCTCCTTGAACGGCTCCGGGACCACTGCAAGGTCCTTCTGCAGCTCGCGGATGAATTCCTTGTCCCGCTCGCTCAGCTGCACCTTTTCCGGGTTCAGCTCCTTCACTTCGTCGGTGGGCCTTGGCTTCTCGGCGTCTTCGTTGACCATGTCGAGCCTGACACCGATCTTGTAAAGTTTCAATGTCGGCAAGACGCGATACTTTATCACGCCGTCGAGCGCCGCCATCCTGTCGAGATCGTTTTTCATGTCGGTGCCGGGCGGGACGGCGAGCGTGAACCACATGTTGTATTCGTGGTTGCGCTCGTAGTTGTGGCTGACTCCGGGGTGCTCGTTGATGACGTCTGCGACTTGATCAAGTCTGTCCGGTTTTACCGAAAACGCGACCAGCGCGCTCTTGTAGCCGAGCCGGCGCGTGTCGAAAATGGCGTTTACCTGCCTGATGATGCCCATTTTTTTCAGGGCCGTTATCCTGCGCATGGCGTCCTCCTCTGAAACGCCGTGCTTTTTTGCAATCTCCAGGTACGGCCTGTCTACAAGGGGAAAGACCCACTGGATCTCGTTTAACAGCTTTTTGCCGACTTCGTCCAGCTGCTGGTTTGCTTGCATTGGGCGGGTGAAAGTTGTTGCCAATCCATTAAAAACCTACCTCTGGCATGATGTACTGATGACTGTTGCAGATAACGCCTCGTGGTTAGCCGCGGTGATTGCGCTGTCCTTGGGCGTGACCTTTCTCATCATGTACGTTTTCAAGCGCTGGTCCCGGTGACCCTCCCCCGGAGGTGCTTGCCATGTTATAAGGCGGGCATTGTTTGGTGTCGTTGCCTGTAGGGCAAAGCCAGTAATTGGCCCTGTTCCCCCAGCGCGCCCTGCAGGCAAACCCCCCTTTGTTATTTTACGGCAAGCACCGGGACCTTGGCGCGGTGCACCACGGCGTCTGACACACTGCCAAGCACCATCTCTTTAAAGCCGGTCAGCCCCCTGCTCCCGATCACAATGAGGTCGGCCCTGCTCGATTCCGCCGCCTTCAGTATCTCGTCGGCTATCGCGCCGCCCTTTGCGGTCACCGA
>DASTTF010000106.1:0-5668 GCA_035760305.1 Nitrososphaera sp. | reverse complement strand
GCATGATCGCCAAGGCGTTTCTGATGGCAGTGGTTTCAAGCGACGTCTTTTGCGGCAGCATCGACCCTACAGTCGTATTCATGCAGTGCGGCCCCAACGCGGCGTTCATGGGCGGCAGTGTGGCGGCGGTGGCGCTAATGGGCATTTTCTTTGGCAACTATATCGTCCGGCTAAAGTCGTTCAACGACATATTTCCGCAGGTCATGAAGACCGACTTTATCGTAACTGCGATGTACCTTGGCGTGGCATTTATCGCCCCGGACACGATTGCGTCCAGAGTCATGATCTGGCTGCTTGGGATGTGGATAATCGGCATGGTCCTTGCGCCTTTCAGCAAGGAGAGGACCCTGTTCAAAAAGGTGACAGAGTACGGGTCGATCGCAGCCCTTGGCGGGTTTATCGCCATGCAAGTCATTCCCATTCCGGCCCTTGAAGGGTACGACTCTTCATCGGGGCTTGGCATGATTCTATCTAGTATCTTGGCGACATTTGGCGGCGGCAGAACCAAGTAACCATTAATAACAGTAGACCAGCTAGAACGAACGCATAGCGATGGAGCCCAAGATCCAGTCGACTTCGTGGAACCCGGAGATAGAGAAGGCAATTCTCAAGAGGTGGGAGGAGCAGGACATCTACCGCTTTGAGATAAACGAAAAGCCGGCGTTTGTCATCGACACTCCTCCGCCATACCCTTCTGGCCGACCGTGGCACATCGGCGCGGCAGGGCACTATGCGCAGATTGACATGATCGCGCGCACCGCTAGGATGAACGGCAAGAACGTATTGTTTCCGATAGGCATCGACAGAAACGGCCTTCCAGTCGAAATTTACACGGAGAAAAAGCACAAGGTGCGAATGCGCCAGATGGACCGGGAAAAGTTCTTGGACCTCTGCAAGGTGGCACTCGACGACTTGGAAGCTGAAATGATCCAGATAATGAAGAGCATGGGGCTGTCTGGAAATTTCAAAGAGCACTACCGGACTGATTCAGAAGAGTACCGCGCCCTGACACAGTCAACCTTTATCGAGCTGTGGAAGCGCGGGCTGGTATATCTTGCAAACAGGCCCAACAACTACTGCCCGGACTGCGGGACCACAATCGCAGATGCAGAGATAATCTACGACGAGATCCCGACAAAGCTCGTCTACATGAAGTTCAAGATAAAAGAAACCGGCGACACAATGATCATCGCCTCTACAAGGCCGGAATTGCTCTTTGCATGCCAGGCAGTGATCGTCAACCCCGAAGACGAGCGTTACAAGGAGTTGCAGGGCTCGCATGCCATCTTGCCGCTGTTCAACCGCGAAGTGCAGATTAGGCCGCACCACTCGGCAAAGAAAGAGTTTGGCTCCGGCGCCGTGATGGTGTGCAGCTATGGCGACCAGAACGATGTGCAGGTCTTTAGAGAGCTCGGGCTAAAGGAGATCGTCGCCCTCAACGAGGCCGGCTTTACCACCGAGGCCGCAGGTGCATACGCCAGCCTTAGGATTAACCAGGCGAGGACCCGGGTCATAGAGGATCTAAAGAATTCGGGCTTGATGGAAAAAGAGGAGAGCATCATGCACAGGACTCCGCTGTGCGAACGGAGCAAGACCCCGATTGAAATCATACCGCTTCACGATTACTATGTAAAGCAGATCGACTTTGTGCCCCAGCTGCGCGAGCTTGCGTTCAAGCTAAAGTTCCACCCGGACATGCACAGGCAGATCCTGCTCAACTGGCTCGACTCGATAGCGATCGACTGGCCGGTGTCAAGGCGCCGGTTCTACGGCACCGAGATCCCGATATGGTACTGCAACGCGTGCAAGGCGCCGAACCTGCCGCCGGCTGGCAAATATTATAGGCCGTGGAAGGAAAAGCCGCCATTTGACAAATGCACAAAGTGCGGCGGAACAGAATTCACCGGCGAGGACCGCACGTTTGACACGTGGATGGACTCGAGCATCAGCCCGCTTTACGTGACAAAGTACGGCAAGGACCAGAAATTGTTCGATTACGCTTATCCGACTACAATTAGGCCGCAGGCCAAGGACATCATCCGCACGTGGCTCCACTACACGATGCTCCGGTGCGTGCAGCTGACGGGCAAGATGCCTTGGAGCGAGGCGTGGATAATGGGCTATGGCGTCGACGAAAAGGGGGAGAAGATGAGCAAGAGCAAGGGCAACGTCATCGACCCGTTCCCCGTGATGCAAAAGTACGGCGCCGACACGTTCCGGTTCTGGTCGGCAAGCGAGGCCAACCTTGGCTATGACTTTAGGTGCTCGGAGCAGAGGATAGCCGGCTCTCAAAAGTTCCTCTCAAAGCTCTGGAACCTCGGGCGCTTCCTGTCGTCGTTTGAAGTGGTGGAAGAGAGGCCAGAGCTGAAAGCCTCTGATAGGTGGATGCTTGCAGAGCTTGATAGGCTGGTACAAGAGTGCAAGAAGGGCTATGATGATTACAACTTTTTCGTACCTGCAAACGCGATCCGTGATTTCACTTGGAACCTCTTTGCCGCCCACTATGTGGAGATGGTGAAAGGGCGCGCATATGCCACTGAAAATAACGCGGCAAAAAAGTCCGCGCTCTACACACTGCACAGGTGCCTCTCCACGATCCTGCTGCTGATGGCTCCGATAACGCCTTTCATCTCTGAAGAGCTCTGGACAAAGATCTACTCTAATGAAACAATACATCTCCAGCCGATGTTCCGGGAAGAAAAGGCAGACCCAGAGATGGCGAAACACACAAAGCAGATAACCGACTTTAACTCGATGGTCTGGAACAAAAAGAAGGAGACGATAAAGGACGGCAAGCCGCTTTCGCTCAAGGACCCAATTAGCATCCCCGTGCCGGCAGAGCTCGCGCCGTTTGCAAAAGACCTGAAGGATATGCACAATCTGGTATGAAGGCAGTCGCGTTTTCCGAGCACGGGCCGGTAGATGTTTTGCAATATCAGGATTTCCCGGATCCTGTAGCCAGCAAGGACGAAGTAATAGTCGATATAGAGTATTGTGGCGTCAACCACCTTGACATCTGGACTCGGATGGGCGTCGCAGGCAAAAAGATCAGGCTTCCGCACATTTGCGGCTGCGACATTGTCGGCACAGTCAAAGGCCAGAGGGTGATGGTGTATCCCGGCGTTTCCTGCGGCAGGTGCCAGCATTGCAAGAGCGGACATGAGACGCTCTGCGGCGAGCTTGCTATCATTGGAGGCATGAGCGACAGGAACGGCGGCTATGCTGAAAAGGTGGCAGTGCCTGCAAGGAACATCATCAAACTGCCGCCTGCACTAAAGAGCGAGACGGCCGCCACGCTTGCAGTGTCATATTTGGTGGCATGGAACATGCTGAAAGCAAACGGCGCCGGCAAGGGAAAAACGATCTTGGTATATGGCGCGACAAGCGGGGTTGGGATGGCAACCATCCAGCTGGCAAAGGCGCTTGGCGCCAAAGTGATAACGACAGTATCTGGAGATGAGAAGCGCAAGTTTGCAGAAAAGCTAGGCGCCCATCGTATCATCGATAGGATAAGCCAGAATATCGTTGAAGAAGTGAAAAAGGTGGCACCTGCAGGAGTTGACATCGTAATCGACCATGTCGGTGCTGCGACTTGGCCTGCAAGCATTGCAGCTCTTAGGCAGGGCGGCAGGATGGCAGTCTGCGGCATGACGTCCGGCAACGACGCGGCCATTCCGGTGAGGATGTTTTACAGCAAGCAGATAGTGATGACCGGGGCGCTCTTGGGAACAAAGGCACAGCTGCAGGAACTGACAAGATTCGTAGTGCGGAAAAAGATAAAGCCTGTAATTGATTCTGTATTGCCGTTGCAGGATGCCAAACAGGCGCAGAGAAAGATGGAATCTGATCAACATATGGGCAAGATCCTGCTCAAATGCAAATGACCCGGGCGAAGCATGTTCCTTCAAAGGACTTAATAATGATGATTACTATTAATCTACTAATGAATATAGAGGGAATCTTGTCAGGTGGAAGACTTATAGTTGATTTACCGGGAGTGGCTCTATAATGGTCGACGCAGGCACTATCATCGGGATCGCTGTCACTGTCCTCGTATTGGGCGTTATCGGATATGTTGTGTACCGGCGGGTGATTGAAGTCCGGAGCTATGGAAAGAAAATCTACCCCGGCAGGAAAACCACTCCGGAAGGGGAGCCTCTTGAGGACCCGCGTTCGTATGCAGGAAGCAGCGGACTTCCAAGAAGGATTACAAAAATAGTAATTCCTGTCATCATAGGAGTCATAGTACTGGCAGTTGTAGTTTCAGCCAGCGTAAAGATAGTGGAAGCCGGCAACAGGGGAGTTCTGCTGCAGTTCGGCGCAGTCGACACGACGCAGGCGCTGCCTGAAGGCATCCACTTTGTCACGCCATTCAGGGATAGTGTAATCCCGATGGAGGTAAGGACCCAGAAAGCGATAGATAATGCAGCTTCTGCATCCAAGGACCTGCAGGATGTGACCACAGAAGTCGCGCTGAACTATCACGTGAGTCCTAACAGCGCACAGCTCGTCTACCAGCAGCTTGGGTTCGATTATTCCAACAGGGTCATCAATCCCGCAATACAGGAATCCGTAAAGCAGGTAACTGCAAGGTTCAATGCTGAAGAGCTTATCACCCAGAGGGAGACAGTCAAGACGCAGATAGAAGAGCAGATAACACAAAGACTGGCGGTCTACAACATCGTGGTAGAGCAGATCTCCATCACCGAATTCAGGTTCTCCGAGCAGTTTACAAGGGCAATTGAAGCCAAGGTTGAAGCAGAACAGAGGGCGCTCCAGGCGCAGAACGATCTCAGAAGGATCGAGATAGAGGCCCAGCAGGTAGAAGCAGCGGCCATCGGCCAGCAACAGGCAAACATCGCTAACGCAGAAGGCCTGAGGCAGGCAAACATCCTCGAGGCGCAGGGGGAGGCCGAGGCAATCCGGATCATCGACGAGCAGCTGAGAAACAACCCGAACTATTTGGAATGGCTCAAGACGCAGAGATGGGACGGCAAGCTACCGCTTGTAATAGGAGAAGGCGGAACTCCCTTCATACAGATCCCGACTGAAGGGGCGCAGCAGCCAAACTAGGACAACAGGCCGGGGGAGCGCCAGTTCCCCTGCCGCCGTCTTTTTTCCTAAATGTCTTCCAGACAAGATCTTTTATATCGATGGCGACATACCAATAGTGCCTACATGGAGCATGCCGATCCCGAAAGAATCAGAGAGCTGAAACTGGCTGCAAAATGGTCGTCTGACAATTACGAGAAAAAGCAGGCCGTCTTGCAATTGCTGCAGTGCGGGGACGAGGCGCTGCCGGCAATCAAGGAGGTGCTTGCCGTTACTGTTTATGACGATGTAAAGCAGACATGCATCGAAGCCATCAGCCTCTTGGGCAGGGAGCAAAAGGGTAAGCAAGCCCCAGATAATAAAACAGTCCATCCAAGCAAGAAAACCAGAAAGGCCAGGGCAAAGAGTCAAAAGAAGAAGGCAAGAAAGTAGGGGCCGGCGATGAACCAAGACATCAAGTGCCTGAACTGCGATGTTTTGCTGGCCGGCAATTCGTTCTTTTACACGCTGGCAAGGAACAGCTACATGTTTGGCTTTTTTTGCAGCCACGACTGCGCTGTTTCAAGCGAATATTATCGAAATCTGCTAAACGTACATGTGTTAAAGATCAACGCTA
>DASTTF010000105.1:0-5357 GCA_035760305.1 Nitrososphaera sp. | reverse complement strand
AGATTAGTACAAGCGGGATTTGATAAGTGGTTTAGGATTGTCTACGTCATACCAAAGCCTGAGATTTCCGTGCTGATAGGATTCTGGGATTTCATGTCAAGGACCTAATTTCAACGCAACATGAATAATTCTGTGGTTTATCTTAATCTTTTTTTGAAAGACGCAGTGCATGTTCGTATCCTTTCTCGATCCAGTCAAACACTGCTTTGCCATTCGACATACTCCTTGCATCTAGCTCGATCCAGCCCATTTTTGCTCCATGACTGAAAGGTTGGATTTTCAAACGCTTATCCCTGAGCGCCTCTGACTGTTGGTCTTTTGAAAGCCTTATTATCAAATTGTTCTTTTTTCCGAAGCCTGCAAAGAACTTGCCCCCAACTGAATAACATTGATAGCCAAACATTGGTCGCGTAGTTGTACCAGCTAAAGTTTCAACCATCTTAATGATTTCATCCATCTCGGGACTTGTTTTATTACTCACTAATGTTCGCCTCACGCTTCGTGTTCAATGATATCTGTTTCGTACCATACAGCATGCCCATCAGAGTTCCTATAGTGCTCAAGCCTATCAACCATAGAGTCAGCTCATATGCAAGGAGAATTGGCGGCTCACCAAACAATCCATATGGTGTAAAGAGTTCAAAGAAGACGGCTACGAGGGCCCATAGCATGATCCCAAAAGATAGTCCCTTTAGCCTTCTGTCTCTGGTTGGAAGTTGATCATAGAATCTTGCAAACACAATAGATGCAATAGACGGCATGCTTAGCAAGGCAGGCGCAAGCGACTGAAGTGAGGGAATCGGCTCTACCTGAGTCCACACCGATACCAGCTTTGGGCTCTGGCCCATAGCATCGCTGAAAATAATCTGTTGCGATACTGGGTTTAAAAATAGCCCGAAAAGAAGAAACATGTTAGCAGGTGCCACGACGGCGATTGTCAAGACAAGACGCTTGTAATTTATGCTGCAATTACTACAGTGCATGGTAAACAGCAAATTGCCCAAAGTATTTATCTCCTTGCTACCGACTACTACTTATGGTAGTAGATGGTGTACGTTTCGAGGGGCTCATACAATCAATTCAGAGCCTCGGTCTAACAGAATATGAATCAAAAGCATACCTATCATTACTTTCGTTAGGAATATGCGACGCCAGACAGCTTTGCAGTCACTCCAATGTGCCGTCAAGCAAGATTTACTCAATAATGGAAAAGTTTGATCTTATGGGCCTAGTAGAAGTCCAGCAATCAAAGCCCGCAAGATTCAAGGCCTTAGAGCCTTCTATTGGGATAGACCGGCTCGTTAAAAACAAAGAGAAGGAAATACTATCGATAAGAGACACACTGCCTCTATTGGAATCAGAGCTTGATTCCGTCTTTTCAAGAAAAACACACGAACATAGGGATCGGCCGTTTTTCAACTTGCAGTTTGGAATGAAAGATCATATTCAAAAGCATCTACCTCACTTGGGAAATGCTCGAAAACAGATTATGTCATACTTCGAAAGTACCTGCCTAAAAGGCGCAAGAATTTACGGTTTTGAAGTAAAGCAGGGCATCATTAGTAATATCATACGCAACAACGTCTCTTCAAAGGTGATATTCGGCACAGATGACAAGAAGTTAGTAGAGGGATTTCTGAAAGGACTGCCAGATTCCCCCAGCATAGAACTCAAAATTACCAAGCAGATACACGCGCCCTTTCATGTCATTGATGCAAGCAGTGCCATTGTGGTAGTTGACAACCCGCTATTCAGGGATGGGCGTATTGCTTCTCTTCATGTAGTTCAAAAGGATTTAGCCAAGGAACTGGCTGACGGATACAAGTCATTGTGGGAATCAGCGAAAGCCTTGTAGTAGCAGACAAACAGCACTTTCTCGGTAAGAAACATTGGGCGGATCCGCATTCTGAGGGTTCCGTGCCGGTGGCGGTTCCACAAATGGATCACATCAGATTACTTGTTGTTCAGCGTCTTGTGCCACACCCTCGCAAAAGGATTGGTTTAAGTTTCATACTAGGTAGTTGAGGGATTCTATAATTTTACAGATGGCAGTCAAGTCCTGGGTCCAAACCGATAGAGGCTTAGAGGTGGATTCATTGTACGCGGAAGGTTGAATCAATTCAACTCCTCGACTAACTTTGTCTCAAAGTCGTCGATGGAAGCTTTTTCCAGCATTTCGCTGTCTGACTTGATCGCTCCCTGCTTCTTGAGCACTTCCCTTGCGAGGAGCCAGTAGACCGTCGCCAGCGCCTTGCGCCCGCGGTTGTTTGCAGGTATCACCAGGTCGACCTTTGCAGTGACGTTGTCGCTGTTGGCAATCGCGATTACCGGAACTCCTGCCCTGGTGGATTCAAGGACTGCCTGCTGGTCTGCCTGCGGGTCGGTCACTACCACGATTTCCGGCTCCATATAGTCGGGGAGCGACGGGTTGGTGAACGTGCCGGGCATAAAGCGGCCCAGGATCGGGGTTGCGCCTGTCAGCTCGCAGAACTTTTCCACCGGGGTCTTGCCGTATTCGCGGGCAGAAGTCACGGCAACCTTGGAAATGCCTGCCCTGCCAATGAACTTTGCCGCAACGTCGACCCTTGCCAGCGTCTTGCTGATGTCGAGGATGTAGAGACCCTCCGGGTTGGCCTTGACTATGAACGGCGCCATGAACTTTGTCTTGACCGGGGTGCCTACGCGGATGCCGGTCGAAAGTATCATCTTTTCTAAATTATCGGTATCAATTGCTTCCTGACCTTCCTGAGTCTCAACAGGCGGGGAATCTGGCTGCGCTTCTGTTCCTTTCTCCTCTTCGTCATCCATCCCCGCGCTGGTTTCAATATCGTCAGGGCCGTCTTCGGGATTACTCATTATTATGCAGAGGTCAGTTCAGCCATACCTTCTATTAAATCATACTCTGTCAGGCGAACAAGCTCGTTCAGCTTGGCGACGCGCTCGCCCCCCAGGACTCCAGTCTTTATCATCTTTGAGCCGGTGGCGACCGCGATGTGGGAGATGTGCGAATCGACAGACTCGCCGGACCTGTGCGACGTTATTATCCTAATGCCGTTCTTTTTGCATTCCTCGGCAAACTCCATTGCGTCGTGCAGGCTGCCTGCCTGGTTGACCTTCAGTATCGCGCCGCTGCACGCGCCGTACCTGACAGCTTCCTTCACCTTGTCGGCGTTTGTGACGAGCATGTCGTCGCCTGTCACCAGCGTCTTTTGGTTCTTTTTCGTCAGGACAGCCATGCTTTCAAAATCGCCTTCGTGCACCGGGTCCTCCGCGTAGGCGAGCTTGTAGTCGCGCATCAGCCTGCTCGCAAACTCTATCTGCTCGCTGGTGTCCCTTTTTACTCCCTGCCGGGCATAGTCGTAAACCCCGTTCTTCTCGTCCCAGAACGACGAGCTGGCAAAGTCGATCCCTATCGCCATGTCCTTGCCAAGAGCGTAGCCGCAGTTCTTGACCGCCTTTTCCACGATCTCGAGCGCCCTGTCGTTGTCCACGTTAGGGGCCCACGCGCCTTCGTCGCCCCTGCCGTAGGTGAAGCGCTTGTCAATAGACTCGATGACCTTGCGCGTCTCGGCGTGCAGCTTGAAGTTCATCTCTAGCGCCTCTACGATGCCCTTTGCGCCCACGGGGCAAGCCAAGATCTCTTGGATGTCCGGAGTGCCGGGCCCGGCATGGGCCCCGCCGCCAAGTATGTTGCCAAGGGGGAACGGGAACCAGTAAGGCTTGTTTGGCTTCAATAACTTGAAAAGCGGGACGCCGAGCGCCTTGGCAGCAGAGTCGACGGCCGCGATGGAAAGCGCGTACGCGACGGACCCACCTATCATGCTATAGTTGTCGGTCCTGTCGATCGACTTCAGCGCGTCAAACACTGCCTGAAGGTTCTCTGCCTGCAGACCGACAAATTTTTTAGAATTCGCGTTGAACGCCGCCAGCGCGTTCTCGACCTTGTTATCGGGAAAGCTCTGGGCCTCGAACTTGCCCACGGACGCGCCGGACGGCGCGCACGCCCTTCCCATGAATTGGTTGTCTGTTGTTACGTCGACTTCTATAGTCCTGGTTCCCCTGCTGTTGAAAACTATTCTGCCGCGGACTGCGGTGATAGAAGGCATAAGTGTGACCCGGCGCGACGTTATTTATTACTATTCTATCTCGGACTGGATCTCGGACATGCGTCTTCTCAGCGCCTCGTAGTATGGGATAATCTGGTAGATGGTCTCGATGCTGGAGATGAACATCCTCCTGCAGCAGTAGCGCTTTAGGTTGAGCGAGTCCATGACCTTAGCCGGGTCTTCGCCGGCCTTTACCCTGTTTGAATACTCGGCGTACCTGTCTGCGATGAGGTTGCCGCAGGTGAAACAGCGAACCGGGATGAGCATCTGCTTCTGTCAATGTCCACAGGCATAATAAAAACCATTACCGCCACGCAATATTCAAATTAGCGCGAAGAAAGCGTGTTTAACGGGCGCGGGAGTCGCCCAGCATGGCCAAAGGCGTAAGACTGAGGCTCTTATCCCTTAGGGGTTCGTGGGTTCAAATCCCACCTCCCGCACCTTTTCATGTCTTGCTGCCTTTTGCGTAAAGCACTTCGTGGTTGCCCGGCGTCAGGTCTTCCCACACGACATAGATGTTGTCGCCGGCCATCGCTATCGACGGGCATTCAGAGATCTTTTCGTTCTTGCTCAGGTTGACGACTCCGGTTGCGTTATTGCCAGACACCTGCAGCAAGAGGATTTCCTCGTTGCCTCCTGTAAAGACCTGACCTGCAACGTACGCTACATTCGGGTCGTCCGACGCGATTTCAACGTTCAGCGGGTTTACGAACTGCCCGCCAGCATCGATCTGCACGGGATCTGCAAACGTTTCGCCGCCGTCGACGCTCTTTATGAAAAACAGGCCGTTAACCTCCACCGAGTGAAGGCCCCCCGAGACCACGTAGACGGTGCCGTTGTAGGCTGCAACCTGGGACTCGCCGGAAATGTCTTCGCCAAGCATTGTGGCGTTTCCAAAAGTGCTTCTACTGTCAGAACTCTTTGCAAAGTACAGGCCGTCATCGTCTTCGCTGCCTATCACGTTCCACGCCACGTACACGTCGTCACCATACGGGGCGACCTTGGGGAAAGACCCGACGCTGGCCTGGCTGCCGATGCTTATTGTTTCGTCAAAGGTGGCGCCGCCGTCGTTGCTCGCCCTGAACAGTATGCTCGTGTTTTCCTGCTCGTCCCGGTCCAACCATACGACGTACACGTTATCACCAAAAGCTGCCATCTCTTGGTTGTGCGAGTCTGAAGCGTCGTTGCTCAGGTTCCGAGCATTTTCAAAGCTGGTCCCGTTGTCCGTGCTCCTTGAAAAAAGCACTTCCC
>DASTTF010000104.1:0-6614 GCA_035760305.1 Nitrososphaera sp. | reverse complement strand
GAGGTTTTCGACAGAAAGAGCCTGCAGCAGCTGATAGACATCGCGACAGAGCACGATCTATATGTCATTTGCGACGAGATATACGACAAGATCGTCTTTGATTCGCAGTTCACCGGCATCGGCAAGGTCGCCAAGGATGCCCCCGTAATTCTGCTCAATGGCTTTTCAAAGGCGTACCTGATGACGGGCTGGCGCTGCGGCTACATCGCCATGAACAGCAATTCCAAAAAGCTTGCCGGCCTCCGCGAAGACATTCCTAAGCTTGCGCGCGTGCGGATCGCCGCGAATATGCCGGTGCAGATCGCGGCCGTCCAGGCCCTCAGGGGGCCGCAGACACACATACCAAAGATGGTAGACAAGCTGAGGGCGAGGCGCGACTATGTGGTAAAGCGCCTCAACGCGATGGGGATGCAGTGCAGGATCCCGCGCGGCGCGTTCTACGTTTTCCCCAGGATCAACCTCGGCACGCGGTGGAAGGACGACCAGCAGTTTGTGATCGACCTGCTGAACAGCACAGGCGTCCTGACAGTGCACGGCTCCGGCTTTGGCTCCACCTACGGCTCGGGCCACTTCAGGATAGTATATTTGGCGCCGGAAGAAATGCTCGAGAAGGCCATGGACAAGCTCGAGCGCTTCATGAACAAGTAGGCTTAGCTCCTTTCATCTGTTTTCGGCGCGCCTTCATGAGCAATCGCAGGGATTGCTTTTCTCCTGCTCACCGCAAGCGCAAGGGCAAGCGACGCCAGCGAGATCAGGGCGGCTGCAAGGAATATCAGGTTGTACGCGTCCTGTGTAGGGAATTGCCCGGCCACCCCCTCTACGGTCCCTTGATACATCTGCTGGAGTATTCCGGCAGATGCAGGACCCACAGACATCCCGACTAGGTTGAGAAGCAGCGTCATTCCGAGGGCGATCCCGGTCATCTGCATCGGCACGGAAACGAGTATTACGTTAAATGCGCCGGTAATCGAAAGCGAAAGCCCTGCTGCGAGTATCGCGAGTCCAATTGAAACCATGTTTTCGGTCGAATGGAACATTAACAGAATAAGGAATCCGATCGCGCTAATTACAGTGCCAATTAGAGTTAGCTTGGTATTTCTGATTTTATTCAGGATAAAGCCTGACATGATTGTCCCCACCAGCAACACAACCATGAAGGGCAGCTGGACGCTCGCAACGGCAACGGCGTCGCCTCCAAATCCCAGCGGCTCCGGACTTCTCACCATGATGGGGATCGTCAGGTATACCATGAAAATGGACATAAAGACAAGCATGAGAATGATGGTCGGGGGAAGGAAACTTTTGCTAGTCATCAACTTGAGGTCAAGCAGAGGAGAGCGCACCCTCTTTTCAATGATGATAAATGCTGCAAGCGAGGCTCCTGACACGGCAAAGAGGCCGGCAACCTGATACATTGCACCTTCGCTTTCTAGGAAAGTTATGCCGGCGAGAAATGAAATTATTGTAGCCGCAAGGGCCAGCGTTCCCTTTATGTCAACTGTCCGGTCATTCGGCGGACTGCCATTACTCGCCTCTATTGATGCGGGACTCTGGACGTGCACGAACCTAACTATTATCAGCCAGAGTGCGATCGCTACAGGAAGTATCGCCAGGAACGTTGCCTGCCAGCCAAAATTCTGGATAATGACTGCTCCGCCCACCAGACCGACAATGGCTCCGCCAGAAAATGTCGAGCTGAATATGGTCTGGCCTATTGCAAGCTTTTTCTCCGGAAGGACTTCCCTTATTATTCCAAAAGCAATGGGGAACATCGCCATTCCAATGCCCTGGGCTGCTCTTGCCGCGATCATGGATTCGATGTCTGTGGCAAATCGCCCTGCCAGAAGACCTACTGTGTAAACTGCCATCACTATAAGCAGTATCTTTTTCTTGCCATAGATGTCAGACAGCCTGCCGCCAATCGGAGTCATGACGGCCGCCGCGATTATGTAAGCCGAAAGCAGCCACGACGAGGTGCTGTACGAGATGTTGAAATCGCGGATGAAATCCGGAATGGCCGGCAGTATCATTGTCTCGTCGAACATGACGATCAGGCCCAAGCAACTCAGGATGAGGAGCGTTCTCCACCCTGAACGATTCACGTCTTGTTTTTCTATGCTGACCACTTTATGAGCAACCTATTTTGAGTGGGGCTCCGAAATTCCACGAACAGATTTCAGCACTTGGAGCAGGAAACTCACAGCCTCTATTGTTAGATGATGCGACTAATAAATTCAGCAGTATTCGTTTGCTAACCCAGTTAGCATAACATGACTGCCCAAAACATTACCTTGCTGCCTTCTTTTGCATTGTAGTTTTCTTGGGAAGCGAAGAGGCGTAGTCGATGCCCATGTCCAGCCATTTTTTCAAAGTCGCGTCTTTTGACCATCCTTTAGAGTCGACATATACGAATCCCTTGATCGGCCTGCCCGTAAAGTCCATCGGCCTTGCATGCGGCAATGCAAGGGCGCCTTCATAGCGTTTTGGGCCCACGCGGACGACAAGGTCGTCCTTGACTGTGCCAAAGCACATGTTGCCGTTGAGCATGAATGCCACTCCCCCGAACATGTTTTTCTCGCTCAAGCCTTTGCGCTTTGTCAGGGCGCGGATCTTGATTGCCAGCCGCTCGTTTGAAGCCATCAGGTCATCCCGAACGCTTTAGCAAATTCTCGCGGATCGTAATAGATTTTTTGCTCGATGACTTTCCCATTTACAACCCTGATCCAATCTGCAATTATTACGGAGAAAGCTCCGCCAGCGGGCGTGTTCAAGATAACTTCATAGATCGAGCAAACGTCGTCGCCATTTTCAAATTGCTTTAGCATTTTCCACGACTTGTGAAATTTGATCAATGGCTTGAGCATTTCAATGTACCTGTCAGCGCCTGAAGCGTGCATAAGCGGACCGGTAAATGACATGTTTTCAGATAACAGTGCTTCCAGTCCGTCTGTCCGATTCTTGTTGTTGGTCAGATCGTAGAATCGATTTACTGTTTCAAGAACCTTTCCCATAATAGTAGAAAATGTCGGCACCTAATAAATCGGAAAGTGACTGATCCATGAGCAAGTCAGGATTTGTTAAGTTGCTAGAATGAGGCAGGGTCCCTGCGGAGAACATCTTGGAAGCACGATACCTTGCCGTTTCTGAATATCTCCGGCGCATGCTTCATTGAAAAAGCGGCCATCTGCTCAAGGATCGGAAGGAGGTCTTTGCCCTTTCCTGAAAGATGATATTCAATCCGGACAGGTGTTTCGTGGAAGATTTTCCGCTCGATGAGCTCGTTCCTTTCCATTTCGCGGAGGCGCGTGGAGAGCGTGTTGGGGTTGATCCCTTCGATCGAATTCAGGAATTCGTTGAAATGTTTTTGCTTTGTGTATATCATGTTACGCAGGATCAACACGGTGAATTTCTTGCCGATGATTTTGAACGTGTTGTCTACAGGGCATTTTTTCAGTTCTTCCGGAGGGGCAATGGCCGCCTCTGTGGAGAATGGATGCGGCTGCATGCTTGTTGTTACGGGGGCTGCAACTTAAGTTTTTTCATCTACTTATAAAATATGACCAGCGCTCACGGTGCCGGGTTCTACAGTAGAATGTTCCTGACCGGTATGATTGAGACGTACTCTATTCGCGCATCGCTATGGTCCGCTTGTGGATAATCGACGATGAAGTAGACATCGCCGCGGTGATGAAAAAGAGCCTGGAAATGGCAGACTTTGTCGTGGACGCTGAATCTGATCCTATTGAAGCCTTTAGGAATTTCCGGGCCGGCATTTATGACCTTGTGATGCTTGACATAAGGATGCCCGACGTGGACGGGATCGATCTGTACGGCAAGCTTAGGGAAATAGACCGCGGGTTCAAGGTGTGTTTTATCTCCACGTTCGTCGCCGGCGAGTACGAAAAGCTCAGGCATCAGTACCCCGAGCTGGTCGACAGCGGCTGCTTTATCGAAAAGCCCGTGACCATGGCGGGGCTGGTGCAAATAGTAAAGTCCCAGTTCAACTCCGCAGCATCAGCACAAAACAAGAATGATTATAAAACAAATCCGACATAAGTTACTTGTGTACACAAAAAAGGCCCCGTGGCAGAGGAGGGACAATGGCCTTACTGCAAGGATAATTGTCAGCTTTGCAGTCCTGACGATACTCTATCTCATATTCCTGAGCGTGCTTGCCTACGTCGGCTTTGGTGCCGTCCCGATAGCAGTCATTGCAGGTGTAATGATACTGGCGCAGTGGTACTTTTCAGACAAGATAGTGCTGTGGAGCACAGGGGCAAAGATAGTGAGCAGGGAGCAGTTCCCCGAGTTGCACGACCTGGTCGAGCGCATAGTTGCGCGCAACAGCCTGCCCAAGCCGCGGATCGCAGTCGTCAACACCCGGATTCCGAACGCGTTTGCGACAGGCAAAACGCCCAAGAGCTCGATCGTCGCCGTGACCATGGGTCTGATGGACCAGCTCGACACAGAAGAGCTGGAAGGCGTCGTCGCGCACGAGCTGGCGCACGTCAAAAACCGCGACGTGCTGGTGCTGACGATGGCAAGCCTGTTCTCCACCATAGCGTGGTACATGATGAGGTTTGGCATGTACGGCGGGATGTATGGGCGCGGGCGCAGCAGGGACAGCGGAGGAGCCATGGCGCTCATGCTGATCGTCGCCATAGTCACGTGGTTTGTCAGCTTTTTGATAATCAGGGCAATATCGCGCTACCGCGAGTTCGTTGCAGACAGGGACGGGGCGCTGATGACCGGCAAGCCTGCCAAGCTGGCAGGGGCCCTGTTAAAGATAAGCGGCACGATGAAGCGCGTGCCGACCAAGGACCTGCGCGAAGTGGAGGGCATGAACGCGTTCTTTATCATCCCGGCGCTCTCGGGCGACGCATTTGCGAGCCTGTTCTCCACCCATCCGCCTGTCGACAAGCGGGTGAAAAAGCTCATGGAAATGGAGGCTGCGATGAGCTGAGCTTTTTCAAGAGGATACGCGACAGCATCAACGGCAAGCGCCTGCCAAAAGACGATTCTGAGATATTGTTCTCCATTTCTTCGTCGCACGTCACCCTGGAAGTAAAGCTGGGGCTCAAGGTCAGTGGCAGGTGCGCGCTCGCATTCAAGACCGTCAGCGGCACGTTCTTTTACGAAATGGAGCAGGACGTCAGGCGCTTCCTCGGCTCCCTGCAGCCGGAATTCGACCTGGCTTTTCGCACGGTCACCGACTCGTACGGCTACATGTGGATAGTGTTTGAAGGCAAGAGGATCGAGGACCTGCTGGCAGGCCTGACTGCCACGGGCGACATTGTGGCGGAAAAGGGCTTTTCAGACCAATTGCTGGCGGCAGTATTTGAATTTGCAAACGAGCGGCAGGGCGGCCACCAGTACCTGATATACAATTACAGGCGCAACAACTTTTACCCGTTCGTGCCGGCAGGCAGCAAGTCAAGGGACACAGAGCAGGAAATGAAGATGATGGCCGCTGCTGGTGAAGAAATGCCCTTTGAAAAAGACATGGCGCTCTGGTACCCGCTGTGGGACCTCCCGCTCAGATCTCGGGGATGACGCCTTCTCCTCTAAACAGCCTTTTTGCTTCGTCTATCGACAGGTCCACGCTTGGCAGTATAATGTCAGACTTTATTATCTCGTGCGGATCAAGCGGCCTGCCATTTTTTACCACCATGTCGCTCAGCTCTGTCAGCCTTTTCTTGAATTCCATGTCGTCCGACCTTTCCGTGCTGACCAGCTTTACTATGGCATTGTCGATGTCGTTGAGCTTTTTCAAGGTCTTGCCGTCCACGGTAAACTGGCCGTGGCCCATTATCCGGACTATTTTCTTTGACCCTTCGCCGCTTTTCGCCTTTGTTCGACCAGCCGTTGCCTTTTTGCGGGCCTTTGTGGCTGGCTTTCGTGCAGAAGCCGCCTTTTTGGCGCGCAATTTGCCTTTTGATTTGAGTTTGCTGGCGGCCGCCCTGCCTTTTGCCTTCGCTTTTCTACTCATTGTTGCGCTTCTTGCTCCACTTGTTGCTTCTTTTTACGTTCCTTCTCTGACTTTAACTTTGCTAATTCTTCTTCGACCGAGCTCTGTACTGTAATTTTTTCTAATTCCCGCTCGATTTCATCCTTATTTGACGTATAATCGGTAAGAACTCCTGAATCTATCATGTCGTCCAACGCCTGGGCCTTGGCCCTCATGTTCTCGGTCTTTTCCTCGGCCCTGTTCATGGACATGCCGACGTCGGCCATCTCTTCAGAGATGCCGGTGACGCTTTCCTTTATCTTGACCTGCGCCTCCGCGGCCGAGTAGCGCGCCTTTATCACCTCCTTCTTTGACTTGAACTCCTCCACCTTGATTGCCATGCGTTTCTGTCCTTCTTCCATCTTGTCAGCCTCTTCCTTCAGTTCCGCTATCTGCTTGTCGAGGTCCTGGATCTGGAGCAGGTTGGCGTTCTTGCGCTCAAGAGCAAGCCTTGTCAGGTCTTCTCTGCCGGCGTCAAGAGACCTCCTTGCCTGCTCGTCGAGCAGCCGGATGTTGTCCCACAGCTTTGACTTTTGCATTTCAAGCCTCTTGCGCGACGTAATGATTTCTGCAAGGGCTCTCCGCAGCTTGTTCAGCATTTCCAGCT
>DASTTF010000103.1:0-3895 GCA_035760305.1 Nitrososphaera sp. | reverse complement strand
AGTTTCGGAGAACGATAGCGTCGCCTTGAGGCGGGTTTAAAATAAAAAACAAAAAGAGAGAAGCGGTCAGGTTGAGACTGGCTTTGCCCCTCTGCCCTTGATAAAGAACGCCGCAGCTACTCCACCAAAGATTGCGCCCAGAACTCCAATGAAGATTGCCATTGTGCCTGTCTCAGTCGATAGCATTGATGTTCCAGAGCCGGTTGATGG
The DNA here is from genome assembly GCA_035760305.1 of Nitrososphaera sp. Lineage (GTDB taxonomy): Archaea > Thermoproteota > Nitrososphaeria > Nitrososphaerales > Nitrososphaeraceae > Nitrososphaera. The sequence goes on along the minus strand of DASTTF010000103.1, from coordinate 3,685 downwards.
ATTCGCCTGCGCCGCTAGCAATCTGTCCTTTGCCAGGATATTATTTTGAGTGCATGGTGAAATATCGTATTGTTCGCATTTGTCGAGCTGCTCCTGGGTAAGTGGTTCGGCGCCGCCACCAAAATACTGAGCGAATGCTTGCGGTGTAGATCCCAGTCCAACCGCAGTGAAAAGCGCTGCCATCATGCCTATAGCCATTAAGGTTGGCTTGTTCATATTACCTACACTCTTCGAATTCAGATATTTAACTTTTTATGAGCGACCGGTCACCATGCTTTTGTGGCGCCTCAAAATGCCGGCCTCACATGCAAGTAAACATTTAAGACACGTATTTGCAGTTTTGGTAGGCATATGGCACGAATTCATACTCACACTCATGGCAAGTCTCACTCGATCCGTCCTACCTCAAAAAGCGCGCCTTCCTGGCTGAACCAGAGCAAGGATCAGATTTCATCCATTGTGGTAAAGCTTTCAAAGGACGGCCTGAGCCCGAGCGAAATTGGCCTAAAGCTCCGTGACGAGCACGGAATCCCGCTGGTAAAGCCGGTGGTGGGCAAGAGCATGATCGAGCTCTTGGCTGAAAACAACATCAAGCCAGAAATGCCAGAAGACCTAGACAAGCTAGTAAACAAGGCGCTTGGACTTCAAAAGCACCTGAAGATCCACAACAGCGATCACCGGAACGTGCGCTCGCTCGAGCTGGTAGAAGCCAAGATCCACAGGCTTTCGAAATACTACAAGAGTATCGGCAGGATTCCAAAGAGCTGGAAATACGCCGCAGTCATTGCTCAGCTAGAGTAAGGTCCCTTCAGATGAGCGCCAAGCTTGCTGAAGCCCTGAAACCTTTTTGCGAAAAACTCAGATCCGTAGTGGAGAATGGCAACGAAATTGCAGTTATTACGCACCTTGACGCCGACGGCATCACGTCTGGCAGCATAGTCGCAAGCGCGCTCAAGCGGATGGGCGCGCGCTACTCTGTCCGGGCCGTTTCCGACATGAATCCTTCTGTAGTTGAAAAAATGAAGTCGGAAAACCGCGATTTTTACGTCATAACCGACCTTGGCGGCGGCTGGGCATCGCACCTGAGAAAGGCCCTTGGCGACAAGTGGGTCGTCATCGACCACCACCAGATACCTGAAGAGGAGATGCTGACTGACGACGCCGGCCAGATACTGAACGCCTGGAAATACGGGATCGACGGCGGCAGGCAGGTGCCGGCAGGCGGCATGGCCTACATGGTCGCAAGCGCGCTCGACAGGAAGAACAGGGACCTGTCGTGCATTGCAGTAGTTTCCGCGGTCGCCGACAGGCAGGACCAGGGCGACAAAAAGTCCTTTATCGGTTTGAACACCGAAATACTAAAGACCGCCCAGTCGCTTGGGCTCGTAAGCGTCGACCTTGACATAATGCTCACTGGGAGGGAGACGCGGCCGCTCCACGAAGCGCTTGCATACACTTCGTTCCCCTACATCGACGGGCTCACGTGGAACAGGGAAGCCTGCCATGCCCTGCTAAAGAACTCCGGGATAAAGCTAAAGGACAACGGCCGGTGGCGCGTGCTGGCCGAGTTTTCGCAGGAGGAAAAAAGCGCGGTTCTGGACGCGATAGCCAAGTTCGTCGCCACTTCAAACAAGACTTCGACGAGCGTTCTGGACGACCTCATCGGCTACGTCTACACTCTTGCCGGCGAAGACAAGCGGAGCCAGCTGAGGGACGCAAGGGAATTCTCTACGATGCTCAATGCGTGCGGCAGGATAGGCAAGGCAGGCGTGGGCATTGCGATATGCATGGGCGACAGGAACGCCATGCTGGGAGCAGGCGAAGACATAGTCGGGGCATACAGGACTACGCTCCGCAACTACATCTCTACAATTTTCAGCGAAAAGTGGAGGCTCGCCGACGACGGCAGGAACGCGTTTGTCAACGGCGACGGACTCTTGGCAGAGGACATGCTGGGAGCAGTGTCGTCGCTGCTCAGCGGGTCGCCGTCGCTCGGCGGCAGGCTGCTTTTCGTCCGCACGCTCGCAAAAGACGGCACCTACAGGTTTTCTTCGCGCAAGTGCCTAGGCTGCACGTCACAGGCCAACCTCGGCCTGATAATGCGACACTACGCCGAAGCGTCCAAGGGCGCCGGCGGCGGGCACTCTGCAGCGGCAGGCTGCAGGATACCGTCTACTGCTCTTGAAGATTTCCTTGCCGGCTTGAGGGCGGCTACAATTGACCCGAAATTTGCGACGGCAACTTGACATTGCCATATCAGTGGGCGTCCCGTTTCGAAGCAGCGCCGAAGCAAAGGCTGCCGTGAAGGCATTAATACCAGACAATGTTAACTTTCCAAAGGGGCTGTCGATGAAAATGTTTTCAAAAGGCGCCACGCTTGCAATCGAGCTGACGGGCAAGAACGTCCCTGCCGCGACAATCCTCAACACCCTTGACGAAGTGCTGGAGCACATTTCGGTGTCAAAGAAAGTGATGGCAGGATAATGCTTGACCCGAAACTTTTGAAGGAAAACCCGCAGGCAGTTAAGGACATGCTGGGCAGGCGCAACATGGCCGACTTTCCACTTGACGAACTTGTAACCATTGACAAGCGCAGGCGCGAGCTGATCGTTGAAACGCAGGAGCTGAGGCAGAAAAAGAACGTGCTCGCAGAGGCAATCGCACGCAAGAAAAAGGCCAAGCATGACGCAGACTCGGAGCTCGCGCAGATGAAAGAGATCAGCGGCTACCTCAGCAAGAGCGAAGAAGAGCTCGCAAAGACCGAGGGTAGGTTCAAGCAGCTGGCGATGGTAGTGCCAAACATGCTGCACGAGTCCGTGCCGACCGGCAAGGATGAAAAGGACAACGTCGTGGTGCGCCAGAGCGGCAGCGCCAGAAAGATGGACTTTGCTCCAAAGGACCACGTCAACATTGCCACTGCGCTTGACCTTGTAGACATTGAGCGTGCGGCCAAGGTGTCAGGCGCGCGCTTCTACTTTTTGAAAAACGAGCTTGTGAAAATGAATCAGGCACTCGTCAATTTTGCGCTTGACTTTCTCTCAGATCACGGCTACATGCCTGTCCAGCCGCCATACATGATACGGCAGGAGCCCATGTCCGGCGCGGTGATACTGGGCGACTTTCAGGACGTCATTTACAAGATAGAGGGCGAGGACCTCTACATGATAGGCACGTCAGAACACGCGATTGCGAGCATGCACATGGACGAAATCTTCGACGGCAAAAAGCTGCCGATAAAATACGCCGGCTACAGCCCCTGCTTTCGGAAGGAAGCCGGCGCGCACGGCAAGGACATGAAGGGCATATTCCGGGTGCACCAGTTCGAAAAGGTGGAGCAGTTTGTCTACTGCCGGCCGGAGGACTCGTGGAAAGAGCACGAAAAGATGCTCGCCCTTTCGGAAGAGTTTTTCAACAGACTGGGCATCCCCAACCGCGTGATGCTTTTGTGCTCCGGCGACACGGGCAAGATTTCGGCCAAGACGTACGACATCGAGGCGTGGATGGCCGGCCAGAACGCCTACCGCGAGATCGTTTCCTGCTCAAATTGCGCCGACTACCAGGCGCGGAGGCTGGGGATACGGTTCCGCGACAGGACTAACGAAGACACGCGCCTTGTGCACACGCTCAACAGCACCCTAGTTGCGACAGAGCGTACCATGGTGGCGATACTGGAGAACTACCAGAC
>DASTTF010000102.1:0-14542 GCA_035760305.1 Nitrososphaera sp. | reverse complement strand
ATCAGGGTCTTTTACCAGCAAGTTTCTATAATGGTGATCCAGCAACAGCTGTTTCTGGTCTTCGGCAAGCCTGCTAAAGTCCTTTTTGTGGTAGCTGCACATCAGCGAGGACCTTGTATCTGACTTTGCCGGTATGGACTGCTCGTAGGTGATCATCTCGCCTATCTTGCGTAGGTGGTAGAACGCCCCCATGTCGACAATGACCGCAAGCCCTCCCTTGTTCATGGCCTTGACGCGCTGCTGCAGGATCTTGAGGAACGAGAAAAAGTTGTCGACGTCGGGGCCAAAGAAGCCCCTGACCGAGTCCATTACCACGAGCGAGCCTTCGGCAAGGTGCCTGTCGAGATCGATCCCGGTTTCTTTCAGGACCTGCTTGACGCAGTCGACGTTTTCATAATGCGGGAGCATCAGGACGATGTCATTTGCCGCAAGCCTCTTTTTGACGTACTGCGAGTAGACATCCCTGAAAGAATCAAGCTCGTTGTAGATTAGGATGTTGTGCTCGCCAAACTCTACTGCGCACAGCTGTTCCAGGATGGCGAAAACGTCATCGTTTACCAATTTTTCCTTGACCAATAAGCGAACACCAGTTTACGCTTTATAGTATTTTAACCATTCCCATCGTTTTTCTATTTCTCTTTTATCTTCACTAGGTGCTTGTCTATTACTTCGCATATCTTTGACAGCATGAACGGCTTTTTCAATAGGTCGTCGATTTTTACAAACGGCAGGTCCCTCTCCAGCTCGTACTGGTTGAGCTCAAAGGCGGTCATGAGCAGGATCTTGATCTCGGGAGCGATCCGCTTGGCGTGCTTTGCAAATTCCAGGCCGCTCATGCCCGGCATCCTGACGTCTACTAGGAGGAGGCTGTAGCCGTCGTGGTGTTGCTGGAAGTGGCCCAGCGCCTTCACGGGCTCGGAAAAAACATCGACGTCGTGATTGTATTTTCGCAGGGCGACATTGATCAGCCGCAAAATGTCCTGCTCGTCGTCTATCACCATGATCTTCTTGGCGGGCAAGCATCTAAGGTGAAGGGATGAATTATTTAAGCACGACGGTACTCGGCAAAGTTTTAATAAAATCAGCTGAATCTGGAGTGTGGATGCAGCGCCAGACATTGAGCAGACCTGCCGCTGCGCCCTTTGTAAAGTGGGCAGGCGGAAAGACGCAACTGCTGCCAAAAATCGGCGCCCGCGTCCCGCAGTTCACGAGATATTTCGAGCCCTTCCTTGGCGGCGGCGCGCTCTTTTTCCACCTTGCCTCTAGGCTGCAGTTTGGCGCGCGCCTCTCTGACGCAAACCGCGAGCTGGTCAACGCTTACAACGTGGTGAAAAACGACGTCGAAGGGCTGATCGCGCTGCTTGAGAGACACGAAAGAAACTATCGAAAGTCGCCGGCCGGGTATTATTACAGGCTCCGGTCCGCGCAGCCTGACGGCAGCCTGGAATCGGCCGCGCGGTTCATTGCGTTGAACAAGACCTGCTACAACGGCCTCTACCGGGTGAACAAGAGCGGGGCGTTCAACGTGCCGATCGGGAGGTACAGGAACCCTGCCATCTGCGACAGGGAGCAGCTGCGCAATGCCAGCGCCGCCCTGAACTGCTCTGACGCCCGGATCGTCGCGTGCGACTACAAGCAGGCGCTCAGTAAGGCGCGCAAGGGCGACTTTGTCTACATCGACCCGCCGTTTCACCCACTGAGCGCGACAGCCAACTTTGTCGACTATACCCGGAGCGGCTTTGGGGAGCAGGACCAGATCGCGCTCGCGCAGGTCTTCCGGGAGCTTGACAGGAAAGGCTGCAAGGTGCTGCTGAGCAACTCTGACACAAAGCTGACAAGGGACCTCTATTCAGAGTTTGAGCAGCGCAGGGTGCACGTGCTCCGTGCGATCAGCTGCAAGGGCTCGGGCCGGACGGGCTATGGCGAGATCCTGGTCAGCAACTATACAGTCTGATTGCAGAACTCTTTTCTTCAATCCTTATAGCAGATATTCTGCAGCGTCTTTGCATGGCGAGCGAAGGGCCAACGATCCTCTGGGAAGAGCTGAAGGGCAAGAAGGTCAAGACAAACGACGGGCAGGACTTGGGCGAGATAAAGCAAGTTGTCCCCAACTACATCCGGCTCGAAAAGGGCGTGGTGAGCAAGGACAAGTACTGGATACCAAAGTACGTGGCCGACGCGTACGACGGCAAGGTGCTCTGGCTCTTGGTGAGCAGCGACGATGTGGCGAGGGGCTATTCCTACACGACGCAGCCCGCAAAGGAGCAGTACGCCCACGAGTTAGAGACCTTCAGGACGACCCCGTACGGGCAAAAGGCCACGTACCTGCCGGACTTTGACCAGAACATCCGCATGACCGAGGAAAGGACGTCTCGCTCGGAAGGCTACAGGAACATACGCGATCTGGACTAGGTCACAAGCGGCAACTCATCTATCATGAACTTCTTTTCATGAGCCATTTGTGATCTACTCTACTTCAAAGTGGGCTTCTGGTGCTTGATATATTTAATATCAGAAATGCCGCCTATTGCGTCTCAAAATATTCATTGGCATTACAGTTTCTTGTAGAGTAATTATTTACGACGTTCGTTAAATACAAATGTGGTGCCACCTAACGCATGGTACAAGCCATATACAGCAGTGATAAAGGTGATTTAATGCATTGTAAATGCGGCTTGTGCACTCATGATTCAAGAAGCAGTTGCATCAATGACAAATGCTATTGTTGTGACTTAGAAGATATGTTTACTATATTATCGCAGCACGAATTTGAGCCGCAAAGCAAACTCGCCACACAAGAACAAATGAATGAAATAATGCGATAGTCTTTATCTTGTCGGTAGGTCGAAATCTATTTCTCTGAACCCTTCATTATGCCCGGTTGTTTCTTTGTGTTCGACGACATCAGATTGAAAGAGAAACGGCGCTTTGCATTCGTTGCAGACGTACAGCTTGTCTAATCGTTCGCTTATTATTGTAGGCAAAGCCCCGAGCCACCCAGTCGAGAGAAAGTGCGCCAGTCTATAAGATTTATGGTGAAATCGTTGACAGATCACGCGGCCGTTTGGCGTGCAATGTTCTTTATTACTTCAACTAGATCAGCTTTTGTAAATGGTTTTGAAATAAACTCGTCTACGTTAAGCGACGGCATGACCTTCTTGAATTCTTGTTTATGAATCACAAAAGACGACATGAGTATAACCTTGATGTTTGGCAATAATTCTTTTAGATGCTTTACAAGAGCAAAGCCAGACATGCCAGGCATTTTAATGTCAGATACAACGATCGTACAAGTTGTACAGCCGTCTTTGACATGCTGAACTGCGGCTTCAGGGCTGCCAAATGCGTGCACTTCATAGCCTTCTGTTTGCAAGAATGTTTTTGCAAGTCTAAGCAAATCTGGCTCGTCGTCTACAACCATGATCGTTGATTTGCTCGTCATTTGTAGGTCAAGGTTTGTCACTACCAATTTTATCTATATAACTTAGCTAGTAGCTAATCTTATAGAACATATTTCTATTATCGCCAGTTTCGGTAAGATAGACCTTATTATGTCGGCCGGAGTGCAGCATCAGGCTGATAGGTAACCCTCTCTAAGGTACTAGCTACGTTATAACTAATCATCGCAAGCTGGTGATTTGCAGAACTGTAATCATTACACAACATAAAAACGCACTAGATGGTAAATAGTTACCACTGAAACCCACCTATAAAAAAAGCGCGTGCCAGCAGTAACCCTCCTTCTGTTCTAAGCGGGATTCCGCTGAGCAGCCAACCTGAGCAGTTGCAGGGACTTGAGCTCTGTTTGGCCTTGCTCCACCCGGGTCGGCAGTTTCATTCCAGTATCAGGAATCTCAGGCTATTCGCCATCACCGTGCGCCCTGACTGGATCGCTTGTCTGTTCCGTCGCCAGCCGTCTCCGGCTAATCATCGCTAATTCGGATGCCTGCAGTGAGGGAGGAGTTTCCTCTCTTTCGAGTGACCCGCCCACTGGCTCGCAGATAGTATTCTGCGGGATTGGTATTAAAACCTAGGGCATCAGCTTGTTCGAGACGTTTATAGTCCTGAACACCGACGCGGGTATCGCCATCCCGGAAATAAACACGGCAAGCGCGGCCGTCGAGAGGTACGACCAGACGTCAAACGTCCCGGCCTGCACAAACCCGCCAAACGCCGAAATTGCCAGCGCGGGAACGCCTGCGATCCCTAGCACCATCCACGAAGCCCGGTTGAACCTCCGCACGCCGAGCCACGCAAGGCCGATCATGAACAGCCCAATACTCATGCCCATGCCGCCAAGCTGGTAGTCACCGATCATGTAAAAGACACCTGTCCCCGCTGCAATCGCGCCTGCGGCAGAAATCAGGATTGCAGATGTGAGAACCAGCCTGTTAGGGTTCAACCAAGTGCGACTCGAATCTGCAAATTAAAAGGGGTGTCATAGATTCTAACAGTCAACCAAGCTGCGGGAAATACTCTTTCTCCAGCTGCGCGATCTGATCTTCCGTCTCCGCGCCAGCATAGTCTTCAAGCAGGTTGGAATTGAGCTCCAGGAACGTGTGGCCCCACTTGAACTTGTCCATGATGTTGGCCGCCAGTTTTTTTTCGCCGAGGACGTAGAGCGCGCCCGCGAGGGCTTCCGCGCTTGAAAGCTTGCCCAGCTTGGAATAGTTGGTCGGGTTTGCCGCCAGCATCGCCGGGAGCCTCCTGCCTATGCCATGCGAAGCCAGCCGCTGGTATTTCAGGACCTCGTCGGCCCGCTCCCACGAGCAGTCGATGGCGCAGACAGAGTCCGCTATAGCCGTGTCTTTCTTCGTGACCGGCGCCCGCGAAAACGGGTCGAGCACGATGCTGCTCCTACGGATGAACCTCACCGGCTCTGCCAGCCGGAACTTTGCAAGCTTTGCCGCCGTGCACTTTGACGGGTCGTCCTGGCGGAGCATGTAGACTAGTGCCTTCACAATGCAGTCCCTTGCTACAAGAGATCATTAAAGTTTTTATTCGCTCTGGGCTCAGCTCTGGCAATGCCGGCGATATCCGCAATCCGGTTCCCGTTTGAGCTGAAAAAGGACCAGCTGGAGGCTGCAGACGCGTGGGTTGCCAACGGCTGCAGGGGCTCTGTCATCTTCAGCACCGGCACGGGAAAGACCGAGATCGCGTTTGAATGCGCGAGGCGCGCGGCCGGGCTCTCTGGGCAGGACCGGTTCCCGATCCTGTTCCTCGTGCCCAGAATAGTGCTCGTCGAGCAGAACGTAAGGCGCCTGCAGAGCTACGGCATACCCGACGACCATATCGGCGTCTATTACGGAGAGCGCAAGGACGTCAAGGAGATAACGATAAGCACGTACCAGAGCGCGATAAACAACTCTAGCCTGATCAGGAACGCCAGGATGGTGGTGCTCGACGAAGTGCACCTGGTGAGCGAGACGGCGGTCGCGTTTGACAGCATATTTGACGTCATCGTGGAGGACCCGGGCAGGGCGATCCTCGGCCTAACCGCGACCATAAACGAAAGGGACCCAAAGTACCAGACTATCCTCACGGTCGCGCCCCCTGTCAAGAAATACAATATCAAGGACGCGGTCACCGACGGCCGGCTCGCAAGGCCCGTCGTCGAGCCGGTGCAGGTCAGCTTTACGCCGGAGGAGCAGAAAATCTACGACGAAGCGAGCGCCGCCATAAAGGACATCTCCCGCAAGCTGCAGACGTACGACCCAGCAAGGATGACCAAGATGCTGACGCGCGGAGGCGCGCGGGGCTCGATGGCAAAAATGTGGTTTGCCCACGTCCGGAAGCGGAAAGAGCTGCTGAGCTCCACCGAGCAAAAGCTGCTCAGTGTAGTAGAGCTTGTAAAAAGACATCCCGGCGAGCGCATCATGATCTTTAGCGAAACGATCGACTCTATCCGGCAGCTGAAGGGCCTGCTCGAAGCCGCCGGCGTGCCCGCGCAGACGATACACAACGGCGTCAGGCCGAGGGAGAGGCAGGAGATACTGGAGAGCTGGGGCAGGGACTATTTCCCGCTCCTGTCGGTGCACACGCTTGAAATCGGGTACGACGTGCCGCAGGTGGGGATTGCGATCATTATCGCAAGCACTTCCAACATGAACCAGGTCGCGCAGAGGATCGGGAGGGTCGTCAGGAAGGCGGAGGGAAAGGACCAGGCGCTCGTGTACGTAGTCTACGTGGGCGGCAGTAAGGACGACAACGTCCTGAAGGTAGTAAGGGCGGCGATTGAAAAGGAAAGCGACAGGCCATCACGCGCTCTTTCGCCAAGGGGCAGGAGGCCGACGCAGGGCCAAAAGACGATCACGAAATTTTCATAGTTCCATGCCCGCGTCGAGCATGCCGCCGACGTGATCAAAATACGAGTCGACGTCCATCTCGACCACCTTGCCAGCGTCGATGTTTATGATGTAAATGATGTGGAGCCGGCCGTTCAGTATCTCGTCTTCGGTGACGGGCGGGTTCCTGTAGTACCTGTCGGACAGCGCCTTGACGTCCCTTATTTCGCCCGGCCGCCTGTCGCGGGGCGGGCGCCTGAACAGGCCGGGTATCGGGAGCATGCTGACAGGCGGGGTCGCGAGGATGAACTTGTCGGCGTACTTGCTGTAGCGCGCGACCTTGCTTGCGATCCTTGCCCTGTAGTACGACAGCGGGTCGAGCGCGTGCTCTGGCGGGATAAAGCCGGTCTCGATCTCGACAATGGCAGCGCCGTCGCCCTTTTCAGCAAAGACGTCGCAGATCAGGATGTCGGTCAGCTGCTTTTCGACGTCGACGTGATAGCCGTAGCGGATCAGGTGCTTTGCGCAGACCAGCTCCATCGCAGAGTGGTTTATCTTGACAAGATTCCGAGAATAGAGGTCGATGAGCCGGTTCCTGACAAAGTCCATCCTCTGTACGACGTCCTCCGGCTCGCCGGCGGACATTCTGCCAGAGAGCGACGTCACGTCGGCCGTAAAGCGCTCTAGATCCAACCAGAACAATATGACACGGGTCTGGCTTTAAAGGTGATGCCCTAAAACGATATTAGCCTGGTTGCCGCTAGTGCATTGACATGGGCAAACCCGACTGGACATCGATGCTCTCCGGCCACCAGTACATCAAACTTGAAACGTACAGGAAGAGCGGGCAGGCAGTCGCGACGCCCGTGTGGTTCACTATGGACGGAGACAAGGTTTTCGTCGTGACTAGGAGCGGCACCGGCAAGGTCAAGCGCCTGCGTAACAACCAGAAGGTCCGCGTAGTGCCGTCCGGGATGCGGGGCGAGCCAAAGGGCGAATGGGCCGACGGAGAAGCTAGGTTCACGACCCCCGAAGAGTTTGAGCGCGCGCTCAAGCAGAGGAGCAAAAAGTACGGGTTCAAGGTAAAACTTGCAGGACTTTTTTCCTCCAGCAAGGGCGAGCTGGTCGGTATAGCGATCACCTGATAGCAACGTTAAAAATTACCCGCCGCCCGCTATCCTGTAATGTCGCTCTCAACAATCAACAAGATAACTGTCCTTGGCTCCGGCGTCATGGGCCACGGCATCGCCCAGGTCTCCGCGATGGCCGGCTACCATGTCGTCCTACGCGACATCGAGCAGTCGTTCCTTGACAAGGCGATGGAAAAGATCAAGTGGTCGCTGAACAAGCTCGTGGAAAAGCAGAGGCTGTCGCAGGCAGACGCCGACGGTATTTTCGCGCGCATCACGCCGATGGTCGACCTGAAGCAGGCGCTCGCCGGCGCGGACCTGCTAATCGAAGCGGTGCCGGAGGACATGAACCTGAAGAAAAAAGTCTACGCAGAGATCGACAGCTTTGCGGAAGGCAGGACGCTGTACGCTTCCAACACGAGCACCCTCCCGATAACAGAGATAGCCGCGCTGACAGGCCGGCCGGACCGTTTCATCGGCCTGCACTTTTTCAACCCGCCGCAGCTGATGCCGCTGGTCGAAGTGATACCCGGCAGCAGGACAGACAGCGGCATGGTCGACATGGCGATGGGCTTTGTGCAAAAGGTGGGCAAGCAGCCGGTGCTCTGCAAAAAAGACGTCGCCGGCTTTATCGTCAACCGCGTCTTTATCCCGCTGGTGCACGAAGCGGTGTACTGCCAGGAGAGGGACAATGTCCCGATGACGACCATAGACTCGGCGGTAAAGTTCAGGATGTCGTTCCCGATGGGGATATTCGAGCTTGCAGACTATACCGGCCTCGACGTGATACACAAGGCGACAGTCGAGATGCACTCGCGCGACGGCAAGGTCATCCGCCCGCACCCAAAGGTAAAGCAGCTGTTCGACGAAAAGAGCCTCGGCCAGAAGACGGGCAGGGGCTTTTACGAATACAAGGGGGAAAAGTACGAGCGCATAAACCTGACAGAGCAGGAGGCTGCAAAATACAACCCCGTTGCGCTGCTTGCGGTGGCGGCCAACAACGCGGCGTGGCTCATTTCAAACGGCGTCTGCAGCAGGGAAGACCTTGAAAAGGCGCTGCGGCTCGGCATGGGCCTGAAGAAAGAGCTGTTTGCCACCGTGCAGGACTTTGGCGTCAAGAACGTCGTCGACGCGCTGAAAGGTCTTGCGGCAAAGCACGGGCCTTTCTACGAGCCGGATCCCTATCTCGTCAGCTACCAAGCCTAGCTGCAATAATTAAAACATTCGCAGCAAGTCTTAAATGCAATCTAGTCGTATATTAGAGTGCCAACTGGCGAAAGAGAAGAACGATCTGCCACGGGGAATCTGCGCAACGAGTAAAGGCTTGTTGCGTTCAACGTGCGCAGTTGCCGTCAAAGGCACGCGGGTTAAAGTCTGAACCTGCGATGGCAAGGGCGAAACCACTGGATTGCCGCAGAACCTGTAACTGGCAATCTGAATGGCTCGCTGCATGTCTTCTAGCGCCGTTGGCATTTTCACTTATTATTTATTCGCAGCCAGTATGACTTGAACCGCCGCCTTTGCGTCCTTTGCAACGGTTATCGGCACCCTGTTGCACTCGTCTAGGAACTTGCCGCCATACATGTCGGCCACCCCGCCGCTTCCAGCCATCGCCACTATGGTCTTTTTAGTCATGTAGGCGACGCCCATCTCGATCAGCGTCCCGACTCCGCCTCCAACCGCGATTATCCCGTCGGCAGAAGAGGCGACGATAAAGTCCCTCGCGTAGCCGATGCCCGTGCATATCACCACGTCGCAGTGCTGGTTCGCGTACGAGAACTCTTCCTGGGGTATTATTCCGATGGTCGTGCCGCCGTTCTCCTTTGCGCCCCTGCAGGCAGACTCCATGACGCCCCCGAGGCCGCCGCAGACAAGGACCGCGCCGGCCAGCGCAACCTCTCTTCCAACTTCGTATGCAGCGTTGGCTGCAATGTCGGTGCACCTGTCCTTGTTGTAGCCGATTACCGCGATCTGTAGCTTGCGCACAGGGATGTGCAAGTTGCCGCTGAATTATAGTTTTTGCAGGGGAAGGCATCAAGACTTAAAAACTCTGAATGTCGAATTACACTGTGAAATTCCGCGACAGGGCCGACGCAGGCGGCCTCCTTGCAGAGAGGCTGGCGCAAAAAGGACACGACAATTCCATAGTGCTCGGCATACCGCGCGGAGGCGTCATGATTGCAGACATTGTAGCCAGGAGGCTCGGCGCGGACTTTGACATCGCAATACCGCGCAAGCTCGGGGCGCCGGAGAACGGGGAGCTTGCGATAGGGGCGGTGATGGAGGACGGAACTTCATACATCAACCGCTATCTTGTCAACGCGCTGCGCATCTCGCAGGACTATATCGAAGGTGAAAAGGCGCGCCAAGCCGCGGAAATAAGGCGCAGGTCGGCGGCGTACAGAAAGCCCGGCGGCTCCCAGATAGCCGGCAAGAACGCGATACTGGTGGACGACGGCATCGCAACCGGCGCCACGGTCATTGCGTCTGCGAGGTGGGCAAGGAAGCAGAACCCTGCGAGCCTCACTGTGGCGGTGCCGGTCGCGCCCCTGCAGTCAGTCGAGGTGCTGGAGCCGGAGGCCGACTCTGTCATAGTCCTGCTCACGCCCCGGGACTTTAGCTCCGTGGGGCAGTTTTACGAGGAGTTTGCGGCCGTCTCGGACGATCAGGTGATGCAGGTCATGCGCTCAAGGGGACTGCTGTAGAATTAATATATGGTACGGATATTTTCCCATTTGAATGGAATACCGCGTCAAAGACCTCGCACTTGCCAAGGAAGGCAGGAACCGGATTGACTGGGCAGAGGCCCACATGCCCGTGCTGGTGGCATTGCGCCAGAAATACGAGAAGACCAAGCCGCTAAAGGGCGTCAGGGTAACCGGGTGCCTGCACGTGACAAAGGAGACGGGCGTGCTCGTCAGGACGCTAAAGGCCGCCGGCGCCGAGCTTTCGTGGTGCGGCTGCAACCCGCTCAGCACGCAGGACGACGTCGCCGCGTCGCTGGCAAAGGACGAGGGCATTGCGATATTTGCGAGCAGGGGCGTGACTTCAAAGGAATATTACGACGACATCCATTCTTCGATGAAGCTTGACCCGCACGTCACCATCGACGACGGCGCTGACCTCACCGTCGAAATGCACAAGGGAAAGCCAAAGTCGATCCGCGGCGGCACAGAGGAGACCACGACCGGGGTCATCCGGCTCCGGGCGATGCAAAAGGCAGGCAAGCTCGCCTATCCAATAATTGCGGTCAACGACGCCGAAACAAAGCACGACTTTGACAACGTCTACGGCACCGGCCAGTCGGCACTTGACGGCATCATACGCGCCACCAACATACTGGTGTCCGGCAAGAACGTCGTCGTGGCCGGCTACGGGCACGTCGGCAAGGGGATCGCAAGGAGGGCGTCCGGCCTTGGCGCGAACGTCATCGTCACCGAAATCGACCCGATTGCCGCACTGAAAGCAAAGCTGGACGGCTTTTCCGTGGCGAAAATGAACAAGGCCGCCGAGCTGGGCGACGTCTTCATAACCACCACCGGCTGCAAGGACGTCATAGTCGACAGGGACATTGCAAAGATGAAGGACGGCGCGATACTGGCAAACGCCGGCCACTTTAACGTCGAGATCTCTATACCCGGCATTGAAAGCCAGACCGTGCAGCAAAAAGAGATCAACGGCAGCACGATGCAGTACATGCTAAAGAACGGCAGGCGCGTCTACCTCCTCGGTGAGGGCAGGCTCGTGAACCTGGCGGCGGCAGAAGGCCACCCGTCTGAGGTCATGGACATGAGCTTTGCAAACCAGTTCCTTGCGGTCTTGAAATTGGCGCAGCAGGGTGAGACGATGAAGCCCATGGTCTACGACATTGACAAGGCGCAGGACCAAGAGATAGCGCACGCCAAGCTCCACGCGATGGGAGTCGAGATCGACCTGCTGACTCCTGCACAAAAGGCGTACCTTGAAGGCTTTAGCGAAGGGACATAGTTTTAATTATCGTCGTTGCGAAACCACAGAAAGGTGGATGGGTAGTCTAGCCTGGTTAGGATACCTGTCTCACACACAGGTGGTCGAGAGTTCGAATCCCTCCCCATCCACTTTTTCATCAAGTTCAATCTCGGTACCCGTCGATAAATAACGTTACACGAACCCAAACCTCTTTTTCCTCTTCAGGTCGGGAAATACTTCCTTCACCGCTTCCTTTACCTCTTTGGGCATGTTCTTGTCATCCAGTATCTTGGGCAGGTCTTTTTCGCTTATCGCCAACCCGTTTGGACTGATTTTATACAACCACTCGATGTCTTTATCGCTAATAGTTTCAGCAGGCTTGCCACAGTCTTTCATCCCGCAATATCGAAGCTCTCTGGCAAAGCTGATGTGACCGTCAGGGCATCGGTAGATCATTTTTCCAATATCTTTCCGGCTGTCAAGATAATATCTTTTGGGCACGCTGCGGCAACAGAAATAGCCTTATTTGTTGCGTCATCGCATTGTCTTTCATTGGCATTCAATCATGTGCTTGTTCTGATCGGCCTTGCAGTCGGCATTTCAATCGCTGGTCAAATGCAAGTTGCTTACGGCCATGGCTGCCAAGCACAGGGCGGCTGCTGCACGGTGGGCGGCCCGTGCGTTGAAACTAGCGCAAATAGCCCAATCTATCTCATGTTCGTGGCAGTCGGGTTGGCCGGAGCAATGCTATTCAAGTTCTACGGCGGGTCGGAGCAAGGAAAGAGGCTCTATTCTATCTTTAACATTTTTAGCTAGAATAACCGGTCGGTTAAATCTTCTTCCAGGCTGTTCTATCAGTAAAAATTGCTCGGGCTGGCCTGTTTCCTAGATTTCTGGTAAATCATAGTTTATGCCTTTGAATTATTCATTTCCTTTTCACTGACTTCGCTGTGGCCGGTTTGCATGGCATGCTGATCTTTGTTGTATTTGAAAGCGAATGTTGCACCACACGTGCGGCAAATGTACCATTTTAGCTTCTTTTGATCGTCTGACACGGGAATAAACGAGCAGAGTTCTAGAATGTTCGTATTTAAAAATCGCGCATAGCTCTTATCTAATAAAATTCTAGAAACCCCTCTCAAAAGAGAAATCTGGCTGCCTGTCTTGTGTAGCCTGAATTTCTCTTCAAATCTTGCTCCAGTTCGTCTGCGGGATGGCGCGCCCGACACGCTATTAAAACAAGGCAGTGTCACTTTTCCGACAACGCTAGACTGTTCTAGTACGTGCCATCACAGAGGATATCTGCAATTGAGGCGCAAGACTTGAAAATGACAGAGCAGGCCAAACGGACCTATTTCTGCAGGATCTGCAAGGCAACGCTCTTTTCATATTCCGACATGGCAGGGCACGTGGGCGCGACCGGCCATGAAGAGTATGACGTGCGCGCAGATTGGCCCGAGAAATGACTATTGCATGTTCGACAAATCTTATTAGAACATGGTGCGTGCGTTCAATTGCACGTACAGAATAGAGCTTCTTCTCGGCACAGGAGTGTGGTTCGCAATAGCCGGACTAAAGTCGATACCAATCGTGAGTCAAAAGCACAGATATTAGATAAGAAGCTACTTCTTGGCACCGAGCGTCCTGTTCTTCAGCCTCATCTGGCTTCCGTGGCACTTCCTGCACCTCGACGCCGAGATGGGGTTCTTGCCGCCGCACTTGAAGCATATCTTGAAGAACAGCCTGCGCTGCTGCGCGATCTGTTTCTTTGCTGCGTCCGTAATTGGCATCCGCTCTTGATGCTGGAAATGGCTCTTTTGTATCTTTCGGTCCTGCCGGTATAACAGAACCACTGCTTTTGGACTGGCAGCACTGGCAACGCGACCCCCCTACCCGGCAAACACGTAGAGGACCACCAGGTCCTCCCTGTTGCCGTAGAACCGGTGGTGCATCCCGGCGGGCACGAACACTATCGAGCCCTTTTTCACCGGGCGCCTGCCCTTGCCGAGCTCGACAAGGCCGCTCCCCTCGATCACATAGTACAGCTCGTCAGCCGGGTGGGGCTCCTGCGTGTCCTCCTCCCCGGGCCTGAGCACGATGATGCCAGCCTCCAGGTCGCGCACCTTTAAAAAGTCGAGAAAGTAGCCGCCGTCTTTTTCCAGTTTTGATACCAGGTCCTGCAGCTCAAACGCCTTTTCTCCGGTCATCTGTGCCTGCTCCTGTCAACCACCGACTGGACCAGCTTCATCAGCGCGGCGTGCGTCTCTTCGTCGCGCTTTCTCATATAGTAGTACAGCTCTTCCGTGGCTGCGTGGTAGTCGATTCCGAGGTTCTGCGCTATTTCAAGCGCAATGTGGGACATGACCAGCTTGCGCAGCACGATCTCTGCCCCGTAGTTAGCGGTATCGCCCAGCAGCTCGTCGAGCGCGTTCTTGAACTGCGAGTCGACGTACCTGTCCTTCGCCTCCCTTGTCTTGATGGCGAACGTGCCGCCCATCATCCTCTGCTTCATGTGAATGTTCTCCACCATCTCGATGAACCGGTCGTTCAGCTCCGGCCTTGCCAGCAGGACTTCAGTCAGCAGGTCTGCCGCGTCAGTCTCGCTAAGGCCCATCCTGCCCACGAGTGTAAAGAGCACGTGGCAGGCGGCGCAGCCGTTCTCTTTGATCCGCGCCGGATCATTTGCGACGGCGCTTACTTCCTGGGAGATTATCTGCTCGGCTGCGTCCTCTTTCTCGACGTCCAAATCAAAATAGAAACGCTATAGCCTGCTAAAAATGTTTTAAGAAAAAGAAAAGAGGAGGGGAGAGCCCGTCTAGCTCATTAAGAAGGTGACCTGCACGGTCATCGAGACCTCTTGTTGGCCCGGCAGTATCGGGGTTGCCGATATGCTTGCGTCCTGCGCAAGCTCCCTGTAGAAGACCGGGAAGTACACGTCGTTCAGGTTGATCGACTTTACTCCCCTGATCTCCATGTCGACCGCTGCTGCCGCGCTGTTTGCGCGGACTCGCGCGTTGTCGATTGCGTCTTCGATCAAGCCGTTGCGGATCTCTTCCTGCCTCTCGGTGGAGACAAAGAAGTATGCGCCGTTCACGTTGGTCGCTCCGGCTTGTACCGCGCCGTCGATCACGCTGCCGACGTCCTCGCTAGCGTCCAGAGTCACCGTCACGCTGTTGTGGG
>DASTTF010000101.1:0-10853 GCA_035760305.1 Nitrososphaera sp. | reverse complement strand
GCAGGCAGCCATTCTATCCAAGCTGAACTACGGGCCCGCATAACGACATTTTGCAGACCATAATTAAAAGGTAGACATTAGCCGGCGGCCTTTATCGCCGCGTCTGCGCGGGCGCTGTCTGCAAGCGACCTGCTCAGCATTGACGAAGACCTGTCGTATTCTTCTTGGTCGCCGGTGGCGAGGTAGTTGCGGAAGTGCTCGTTGCTGCGCTTTTCAGAATCGATGGCGCTCACAAGGTAGCCATGCGCCTCTCTATACCGCTCGGGCGTGTCAAGGGCCTTGGCCCTGTCGACCAGATCCTGGTACCTTGGCAGGGATTGATCAATGATCGCTATCATTGTGCTGTTGTCGTATTCTTTTGCCAGCCATTTGCTCTCCTCTGCCTGGTACTCGCGGGTTAGCGCGTTGGTGTCGATGACTATTTGCTCAAAGGCGCGCTTGTAGTCGTTGTTCCTAGACGCCTCCACCTGCAAAAAGACCATGAACGCAACTAGGGCGGCGATTACCGCGATGCCGCCGATGGTGACTATTCGGCTGGTCTGCTTCCTGCCCATCTATGTTGCAGGTGGGGTCAAAGAACAAAATAAATCTACTGCATTTCTGCAAGCGCCCTCCTGTCGGCCTTGCCACTGGGAGTGGCTATAATCTTGATAAACTCCCTGTCGGTCCCGTCCCACCGGATGTAGTCTAGCGTGTGCTGGCCGCAAAACACCACGGTGGTCTCCACGTCGTCCCACTGCATCATGCATCCGCAGGGCAGGTTGGTATCAGCCATTTTCTATGCTCGCGTCCTATGCGATTTAACGGTTGCAAATACATTTTCTATGATATTGGACACTTCCCGCAAGAGAGGATCGGGAACAGGATGATGAGCTGGATAGTAAATTTACTTTACAAACAAGTATTATATGGCGATCTGGAGAGTTGAGGCTGGATTGGCCGAGGAGCAGACAGCGCCGGACCCCAAAAAGTCAATAGCCCAGCCTCCGCTGAACATCCTTTTCAACCCCTCGCTCATGGTGAGAAAGGACGTCTGGAACATCGACGTCGCCCTCCTGCTTGAAACTTTTCTGCGGCTCATCAACGCCACCGGCAACAAGGACCTACGCATATGCGGCATCGCGGCCGTGTCGTCGTCAATGATATACCGGCTGAAAGTGGAAAGCATCTTTGCGCTTGAAAAAATCGCGATGCAGAGGAAGGGGCTGGACGACCCGAACAGCCAGCAGCCGATACCACAGCTAAACCCGGTCGAGCTACCGTTCAGAATTGAATCTACATATCCTGTTTCAGTGGAAGACCTGCTCCACATGCTGGAGAACATGATAATGGAGCTTGCAAACCCCCGGCCGAGGAAAAAGCAGTTAGAGCTGGAGCCGGTCCCGGGCTTTGACTTTGACCAGTACCTTGTCAAATTCGAGCAGATAATCCAGCGCTACGAGGACATGATCCTTGACATCGCGAGCGCGGACGGCATGCTGATGTTCAGGACGCTGGTCGCCAAGATGGAGCCGGTGGAAACTGCCCGGTGCTTTATCGCGATGCTGTACCTTGCAACGAAGGGCAAGATCGAGCTGGACCAGCAAGAAGGCTCTGACGACGTCAAGATGACCTTTGTCAAGCAACAGCAGCAATAAATAAAGCGGTTATTCCATTACAGTCAGCTTGCCCGGGTCATTTCCGGAAGAAGAAATTGCCGCGAGGATTGAAGCGGCGCTCTACTCTGCCGGCAGGCCGCTGTCAGTTGACGAGCTGATAAGGGCGTCCGGCACGAACTCGAAGGAAAAGACCCTGAGGGTTGTAAACGATCTCGCCAAGAAAACCAAGGCCGCGTTCAAGGCAATAGAGATAGCGCAGCTCGAAGACGGCACGTACGTGTTCCAGCTCAGGCCGGAATACACGCCGCTTGTGCGCAAATTCGCGCAGCACCCTCTGATACAGTCTGCGGCGCTCAAGACGCTATCCTACATCGCGTACGAGCAGCCGGTGACGTCAAAGAGGCTCGTGCAGATCAGGGGGAGCCAGGTCTATTCGCACGTCAAGATACTGGAGCAGCTGCAGTTTGTAGAGCACGAAAACCTTGGCCGGCTCAAGGTGTACAGGACGACGCCAAAATTCCAGAACTATTTCGGCATAACAGACCTCAACGCGATGAAGAGCAAGCTGGTGGCGACGAGCAGCAAGCAGTCGCCTCCGTCCCCGCGCGCGGTAAGCCCTCCTCAATCCCCAGAAAAGTCTTAATTAGAGTGGGAAATTACCTACTGCACTGCTATGCGAAAATCGATAGAGAACCTTGCAGGGCGCAAATTGACAGGCGGACGCAAGGTTGCCATGAGGGGAAGACGCAAGTTCGAGATTGACAGGTATCCAAATGAAGCCGTAGTCGGCGCTACCCAGATTGTTGCCAGAAGGGTGAGGGGCGACAACGTAAAGGCCGCGTTCAAGACAGCCGAGTTTGCCAACGTCATCGACAAGGAAGCCAAGAAGGTCACGAAATCCAAGATCCTGAAGGTGACAAAGAACCCTGCAAACAGGGACTATGAAAGAAGGGGTGTGATCAGCAAGGGCGCGGTGATCGAGACTGAAAGCGGGACCGCGACAGTCGTCTCCCGCCCGGGGCAGGACGGAGTGGTAAACGCCGTCCTGATCAAGGCAGCAGGCAAGGCTTCTTGATTCTTCGATAACCATTAAGAGACATCAGCGGCTTTTCTTTTTTGTGGACGTATCGTGGGACGGCCCGGACTCTAAGGACAGGGCGGCTTGCCCGTATCCGGTAGACTTTCAGTGCAAGCCGGCGCCGGCAGAGACTCTCAACTCGCTTGAATCCGGCAGGCTCTTGCTGCATGTGGACCTCGGGGACGGCGTAAGTTCAGTCTCGGCCAAGATAATCAACAATGCAAAGAGAGAAAACCTGGACAAGGTCGAGGGCACAAGCGAGCTGAAGCACAAGACGCTGATCTCGGCCAGGTTGGTGCAGGATCGCCATCAGTCAGGCAGGTGGGCCGGCGAGCTGAGCATCCCCTCAAGCTGGATGGAAGGCGGCACGCGGACGTACGAGAGGACCGGCGCGGCAAGCCCAAAGAGCGAGAAGAACCTCTACACACTAGAGATAACCTACGCGCTCAAGAGCGGCAACAGCTGCACGGCGCGCTTTGGCTCCGAGGATGCCTTCCACTGGCAGCCGCAGCCAAAATCGACGACGTAGCACTCTCAACATTGTTTATAAAAGCCTTGAAACATCCGGGCATTGAAACTTGAAAGACTACGACCACGTGGTGATCTGGCTGGACTACTTTAACAAGAACCTCAAGAGGCGGCAGGGTCGCAAGGTAAACCGCGAGCAGGCAGTCTTTGACCCGACCGTGCAGGAGCTTGCAGAGGCAGCGAGAGCCGCCGGCTTCCAGTTCTCGGACCAGGAGATGAACGGCGAGGCGAGGTTCCCGAGGAGGTCGTTTGTAAAGTCCGGCTATGTAATGGTGGCGAAAAAGGAAGGCGTCAAAAAGTCCCAGATGATCGACGCGGTCGCCGACAGGATGGTTCAGAAAAGAAGCAAGCAAAAATCCGGCAAGAAATAAAAAATTTTGCGATCAAGATTTTCCGGACAGCGATGCCAGAATCTTGTTAATCGAAATACAAATAATTGTTGACAGAAGCTTATGATAGCAAGTAACTGACATATGTCGCTTACCAACGTGGGGGAGATTGGGGAAATTATGCATTTGGCAAAAAGTGGCAGGTTGATAGTCAAACTCAACGCTGCAGGCGCTGGCGTCAAGGCCGGTGAACTGCTCGTTGACGGGTCTGGCAAAAGGGTCGGCAAGGTGGCAGAGCTGATTGGTCCGGTGGGTGCGCCATACGCGTCGGTCATACCGATGACAGACAGGACGAGCCGGCTCATTGGATCAAAGATGTTCAGCGGCGGTTTCGCTAAAACGTTTCGCAGCCAGGGCAGGGGCTCTGGCGCTCGAGAGCGAGGTAAGAGGAAATGACGGCAGCCGAATATTATACCGAATGCTCAGAGTGCGGAGCAAACCTCATCCAGGACCACAGCAAGGGCGAATACATCTGCGAGAAGTGCGGATGCGTCGTGATGGACCAGATCGAGGATCTCGGCCGCGAGTCGAACGCGACTGACTTTGAGGAAAAGTCCAAGAACGCAAGGGCAAGCGGCTCGACCAGCCTCGCCCTGCACGACTTTGGCCTGAGGACAGAGATTGCATACGGCTCAAAGGACTATGCCGGCAAGTCTATCGACTACCAGATGGCCGAGACGATGAACAGCATCCGCAAGTGGCACGTCAGGAGCAGGATCGTGTCGCCGCAGGAGCGCCGCCTCTCAAACGTCCTTACAAAGATAAACGAGACCTGCGCCGCGATGTCGCTTCCAAAACTGCTCGTCGAGACGTCGGCGATGCTCTACCGCAACTTTGAGAGCAGCTGCGAGGCAAAGGGCAAGTCCATCGCCTGCATGGCCGCGGCCACGATATACCTCGCGTGCAAGAAATGCTCGGTGGTGCGCTCGCTCGAAGAGATCGTCAAGGCGACCGGCGTTACAGATCAGGACAGGTCGAGCGCCAAGCTGGCGTCGAAATACTACAGGATGATGGTGATGGAGATGGGCGTGTTTACAGAGCAGGCTCCCGCGACAGCTGACAGCGCTTCGCAGCAGTCGCAGACGCAGGCAGTTGCGCTCGCCATCGACCACTACATCTCAAAGCTCGCCAACATGGCCAAGATCGACACCAAGGTGGAAAGGCTCGCGATAGATGTCGCGCACAAGACGGACGACCACCTGCTGGCAGACGGAAAGGCGCCAAACGGCCTCGCGGCGGCGTACATCTACATCGCATCGATGCTCCTTGGAGTCAACATACTCCAGCGCGACGTGTCAAGCCTGTCCGGAGTCACCGAAGTGACCATCAGGAACCGGTGCAAGGACATACTTACAGGGTTCAAGATGACAGTCACCGTCAGGCCGCAGCAGGTCAGGCCGGGCTTTGCGGCATAATCGTTTAAAAAGGAGAGAATCCATAATTCAGCAAATGCTGTGTAGAGCCTGCGGGGCGGAGATGATTGCAACCGAGTACTGCTCTTCATGCAACGAAGCAGTGCTGTGGAAGTGCAGCAGCTGCGAAAAAGAAAACGACAAGTCGGTGCACACGTTTCATCCTCAGCGTCCAGAGTCGTCAAGGACGGCTTCCGTCGTCGGGACGCTCATCAGTATCGCTTCGGGCATGTGCATAGTAGTGCCCGTGTGATCACTGAGGACTTTTTTCATCTTCCCTTTTTCTTCTAATCCTCAGATATATCGCCGCGCCGACAAGCACCGCGAGGCCGGCCAGCAGGAGGAAAAACGAACCTTCGTCCCTGACGCTCCCCTCGGGCAATATCGCAAGCACTGACATGCCAGATCAAAAGGCTTTTCTAGATTTATACCCTAACGTTCACTGCTTGCAGTTCGAATACGTCAACCCGCTTGCAGGGCTTGGAATGCTCATCATCGGGCTCTTTGTGATGGTGCTTGGCTACTGGGTCTACGGGATGGCGCCCGTGGCAGTCGGGATCGCGCTCGCCGTCCTGTACCGCAGGTACCTGATGCAGATGCTCGGGAATGCGTACTAGCCGACCATCTTTATCGCTGCGGGGAGGACGTCCGCGCCCATGAGCATGCCCAGCCTGCCACGCTTGCCATAGTTTTCGGTGAACCTTGCGCTCCCGTCCTGCTTTACCATGCTGCCTGAAACGAGCAGCGGGACCGGGTCGTCGCTGTGACCCATCTTCGCGCAGGGAGTGGAGTGGTCGCCGGACACGACTATGGCCGCGTTGCCTTTCAGCTCCTGTACGAGCATGCCAAAGAAGCGCCTGTCAATGTCCTCGATGTTCTTCTTTTTGCCCCTTGCGTCGCCGTCGTGCCCAAACTCGTCAGGCCCCTTGATGTGGACATAGACCGCGTTGACCGATTTTAGGCTCTTTGCCGCGACCTGCGCCTTCTCCTCGTAGGCGTTGATGTCGCCGGCCTGGAACATCTTCATGCCAAGCACCTTGGAAATCCCGATCTCGACCGGCATGTCTACAATGCAGCCTACAGAAATGCCGTGCTTTTTGCTGATGGGATCGACCTTTGGGTACCTGTTGCCCGAGTCGCGCGCAAGGATGCAGTTCATAGCCCTCTTGCCTGCCGCGACCCTTGTCCTGTTTACCGGGTGGTCGCGCAGGAGCTGTACGACCTGCGCTGTGAACTCGTTGAGCATCTTTGCCGCAGTCCTTGCCTGCTCGCTGTCTTCCTCTGCAACCGACTTTTGCACAAACATGTCGCCGGTGGTGTCCTTTGCAATCCCCATGCCCTTGACCTTGTCATATGCGGGATCGGTGTTGATTATCCTGTCTGATAGTTTCATCCTGGCGTGCCTGAGCCTGATGACGACGCGGTGAGCTATTGTGGGTTCCAGCGCGACTGAGACGTCCCTGTCGCTGAACCTGATGCCGTCGCGGAGCGTCTTGCATACTGCTTTTGCCTCTTCGGTGCTGATTATCCTGCCGGCGCGCCTGTCCACTATTTTTAACTTGTCGTCGACCGTTGCAAAGTTGCCGCGGAGGGCAAGGTCGCCGTCGCGGAAGTCGATGTTGCAGCCGATAGACTCGATTACGCCCCTGCCGACGTAGCTGCCATCGCGAAAGCTGTAGCCGAGCATGTTGAACACGGCAATGTCGGACTGGGGCGCGATCCCCTTGCCGACGCTGATGACCCTGCCCATCGCGCCGTTCCTTGCCAGCGAGTCGAGGGTGGGGGTATATGCCGCTTCCAGCGGCGTCAGATCGTTCAGCGACGGGTGGGGCAGGTCGCCAATGCCATCGAGCAAAACGTAGACCAGCCTTATGTCCTTCATAGCGACGGAAGAGCACTTGGTCAATTTATTGTTTGTGAGACGGTGTTAGGTAACAACTGCCGCAGGCAGTTCTTTAATAGCAGGCAGGCGTACGTCTTGCGTTGGAGCAATGCGCGTTTTGCCAGCGCGTCGTAGTGGACGACAAGGGCGAAAAGACTGAAGACTTTGGTATGACAAGGCGCGGGAAATACATTTGCGTGCGATGCACGAAAGCTCTGGAGTTTTCGCTCGGCAACTGAACTTACAGAACCTTTAATTAAAAGCAAACCGAGCCTTTTTCAGGGCTGAAAGATTTGGGAGACCTGCGCAAAGACTATGTTCTTGACAAGTTTGTTGTCGTGCCCGACGCCAGCGCTGCTGCAGCTGACAAGGCCGGCGCCAGCAGCAAATGCCCATACTGCCCCGGCAACGAATCAATGACCGAGCCCGCGCTGCTCGCGCTGGTGGTTCAGGACGGGATGCTCCAGCGCCTTTCAGACAGCGAGGACAGCGTCATCGAGGACTGGTCGGTGAGGGTGTTCCAGAGCAAGAACCCCGTGGTCGCGACCGGCTCGACTACGAGCTACAGCGACAAGCCGCTCTACAGCGAGCCGGCTTATGGCTACCACCAGATAGTAGTCGCGTCGCCGGAGCACAAGCAGAGCCTGTCGCAGATATCAGTCGAGCAGTGGGGCAACGTGCTTGTCGTCATCCAGGACCGCGTCAGGTGGCTCTACACGCAAAAAAGCGTGACCTACGTTTCGATCTATGTCAACAGCGGCGCAGGAGCCGGCGCTCATTTGCCGCACCCGCACCTACACATCGTCACGTTTTCCACGATACCGCCGGTGATAGAGCTCGAGGCAGAAGGCTCGCACCGGTTCATGAACGAAAACGGCAACTGCCCGGCGTGCAACATCATCGGAGTCGAGTCGAGCGGCCCGCGCCAGATACTCGCGACCGACAGCTTCCTCGCGTTCTGCCCTTGGGCCCCGACCTACCCGTACGAATTCTGGATATACCCAAAGAGGCACATCACGTCGTTTGCAAAGATAACCCAGAAGGAGATAAACGACCTTGCGCTCATGCTGAGGGCGACTCTTGGCGGCATGTCAAAGGCGCTCAAGGACGCGCCGTTCAACCTGGTGTTCCACCTCTCGCCGGAGAAAAAGAACAGCCGCCAGATCCACTGGCACATCGAAGTGTACCCGCAGCTGAACACCTGGTCGGGCCTTGAGCGCGGCTTTGGGGTTTTCGTCAACAACATCAGGCCGGAAAAGGCGGCCGAGATACTGGGTTCAGCGAGCAGGAAAGAGCTGGCCAGCCTCGTCGGCATAGTATGATTTAATTACCAAACTGGAAAATAGTGTTGTAGCAATGAAGCTAAAGCTGGAGGACTGGACTTCAATTGCATCGCTCGGCTTATCTGTGATGTTTGTCGCGCTTTTGCTCTCATTTTACAACTTTCTGATAGGGCCACAGGGAGAAGGTCCCGAGCGCGTGGTCGACCCGGGGAGCCTCATGCTGCAGATCATCTTTATCTCGGCTGCGCCCTGCGTGGTGCTGGCCGGCTTTGTGTTTGGCATGGCGAAGACTTACGGCGCCCGCATAGGTGGCACGATGCTGGTAGCCGGGGGCATCATAATGATAGCGGGCATGGCCGCCAGCCTTCCATTGCTCGCAAGAATCCCTGACCAGTATGTCGTGGGCACAGTCGGCTTTGTGCCATATTTCTTTATCGCAGCCGGCGCGGGCGTGACGGCGGTCGGCGGGTACCTGGTAGCGGCGTCAAAAAGAAGACCCATCAGCAGCAACTTGGATGACCTTCGTTGAGCGTCAGGGACCTCGATGTATCGCGCAGCCTTTTGCCGATCAAGGTGTCTGATGGCCTCCAGTCGGTTTTTGAAAAGGCGCGCAAGGAAAAAACCCCGGTGCTTGCGATAGTGACCGGAACAAAGCCGGACTTTTACAAGCAGGCGCCGCTGGTCATAGAGGCGGCAAAAGAAAACCTGCCAGTTTTCGTGATAAACACCGGCCAGCACTTTGACAAGGTGCTCGGCTTTGGCATCGAAGAGTTCAACCTGCAGCAGTTCGTCGGCTGCAACCTCCAGATCAGGGGCGACCTGATGGAAAAGGCAAGCGAGCTGATAGTAAAGTTCGGCTCGTTTGGCCGGTTCTGCAGAAAGAACTTTGGCTCAGAGTCGCTTCTCCCAATAGTCCACGGGGACACGCTTGTTGCAGGCATCGCTCCGCTTGCCTGGGTCTTTGGCATGGGGCAGAAGGTGGGGCAGAACGAGGCAGGCCTCCGTTCCATGAGCCCTGAAGCGATCAAGAAGCTAAAGGCAGGCAAGGAGCCGACGAAATCAGAGGTGCGCAGGTTCATCAGCAGCCAGTTCGACGGCAAGTGGTTCCTTGCAAGGGAGGAGCCCTTCCCGGAGCAGATAGACACCTGGATATGCTCCGCAGGGACCCAGTTCTTTTTTGCGCCCACCAAGCTTAACAGGGACAACCTTGTAAGGGAAGGATACCCAGAGAACTTTGTCCACGTGGTGGGCAACTCGGTGGTCGACGCGATTTACCAAAAGAGGAAGGAGAAGCCCCGCAAGAGCGTCTTTGACCTTTACCCGCAGCTGGAAAAGGGCGAGTGGATAAGGATGGACATCCACCGGCGGGAGAACCTGACGCACAGGCGCTTTACTTCAATAGTCGGCGGGCTAGTCGAGCTGATAAAGAACACCGACAAGAAAGTGGTCCTTGTCATGCTGAACGCGACCATGTCAGCGCTAAAGCAGTACAACCTTGAATCGAAACTGCAGGGGCTTGCAGAAGAACATCCTGACAAGTTCCTGATCACTCCGCTGTGGAAGGAATATGCGAACGTCATCGAATTCCTAGACAGCGGCCGCTGCTGGGCTGAAATGACGGACTCGGGCTCGATGCAGGAGGAGCTGCTCTACTTCCCAAAGGTGACGTCGTTGACGGTCAGGCTCAACACCGACAGGCCGGAAACGATATTTGACGCAAAGAGCAACGTGCTGGTCCCTCCGCTGAGCCCGGGCTGGATCAAGTCAATAGTCAACGAAGCGTACGACCGGGAAGAGGGCCTCGGCTTGAAGCTCAGGCACAAAAAGCAGATCTACGGCAAGCCGGGCCAGGTGTCAAAGAGTATCATCAAGATAATCAAGAAAGAGTTTGAAAACGGCGACGCCAACTTTTACCCATGGCTGCATCAGAGGCTCGGGCTCTGGAAGGAAGGCCAGGGGCTCGACTACATGTAATTACAGCGCAAACCTGGTCTTGCGAACGCCGGCGCGCTTTCTCTCAGGTGCAGTCATCGAAAAGACGTCCTTTATCATCTGCTCGTAGGCCCTGCTCATCGCCTGGCTCCGGCGCGACATCATTTTCTTTTGCGTCTCTATCGCGGAGCGTAGCTCGAGCTCTGCGTTCCTCGCCCCGATGCTGGCGCCATAGATCGTAAAGCTGGGCACGTCCTGCGCGACGAGCCCGTGCAGGTGCGAAGAAACGCCGATCCGCCTGCCGCTGTAAATGAGCGTGCCGATTGAAGTCTTGGCCATGTCTCCGATGAACGATCCTATCTTGTTCTGGCCAGTGTCTACTTTGTTCTCGCCGCTGCCCATTTTGATGTTGCCGTACGTCATCTTCAGGTCGGACGTGGTGGTCATGGCGCCGACGTTGACCCACTCGCCGACGTACGAGTGCCCGATAAAGCCCGCGTGGGCCTTGTTCGTGTAGTCGGAAATTATAGAGTGCTCTATCTCGCCGGCCACCCTGCAGTCGTGGCCGACGTAACTCGACTCGATTATCGAGAACTGCTTCACCTGCGTCCTGCCGCCGATGTACGCCGGCCCGACTATCCTGCTCGTCGCGACGTACGCGTCCGGGCCGATGTAGATGCCGCCATGCCTTGCGTCGAGCACCGTCCCTTCCTCCACCGAGGCGTTCCTGCCAACCGCCACCGCGCTGCTG
>DASTTF010000100.1:0-3895 GCA_035760305.1 Nitrososphaera sp. | reverse complement strand
TCTGAAATCTGATCAAAGCTGGGCGATGGCTTCTTCAATGCTCTTCCTGTCTTCTGCCGCCGGCGTCTGCTCAAGATATTTTGCAAGGTCTTCCTTTGCGCCCTGGTTGTTGGCAAGCTGCATCTTTGCTATCGCGCGGTTCTTGTAGATCGGCCCGAACCTTGAAGGGTTGACACCTACCGCCTTGCTGTAGTAGGCTTCTGCAAGCGAATAGTCCTTCTTTTTCAGGTAATAATTGCCAAGCCCGCGGTACGCAAGGTAGTATTTCGGGTTCAGCTTGATCGCCTTTTCGTAGCAGGGAACTGCCTGATCCGAGTCTGTTTCGTTGTACATGCCGGCAAGCAGGCACCACCCCTGCGCATTGTCCGAGTCGATCTCTGTAGCCTTTCGCAGTTTCTCTATAGCCTCGTTTACCTTGCCGCGCTGCCGCAGCCCCTCTGCCTCAAAGCAGGTCCTGTTTGACTCTTTGAATTTCAGGCTCTCGTTCTTTAGCAGGTCCTTCATGTCTGATGGAATAATGATTATCGCGGTCATGTCGTCCTGCTCCCAGTCCTGCTCAAATTTCGATTCAGGGATCGCGCCAACCGTGTCCGGCTCTGGCACATAGGTGAGCATCCTGCGCTCGTCGCTGCTATAGCCCGACACGACCATGGCGTGCTGCACGGTCCCCTGTATGCCCGGCATTATGACTATGGGCGGTATGCCCTGGTCGATCCGCTTTTTCAGGTCCTTTATCGAGCTCTTGTAAATGTAAGCGGCTAGCCTGCGGCCTTCCGCGAGCGCGATGCCGTCGATCATCGCCGCGCCTTTTGCTTCGCCGGCCGCCTGCGGAGAAATGTCCTCGCCCCAGTACCTTGCCACGACGTTTACCACGAGCGGCAGGCGCGCGCTTTCTTCGCTCTTGTTTACAAGCGGCAGGCTGATGAAATGTTCCGGCTGCGACTCCAAGGACTGTGGATTGTTTTTAAAGGAAATAAAATCCTTCTTATAGCTCGGCAAAGTTCTGCAGGAGCGCCAGGCCGTCGCCCCCGCTCTTTTCGGGGTGGAACTGGGTCCCGTATATCCTGCCATTTGCAAACATCTCGTGCTCGCAGTACTGCGAGCTTGCAAGCGACCTGAAACTCGCCGGCAGCCTGGCAACGCAGTAGCCGTGGCTTTCGTACACCGAAATCGACTTTTTGCCGCCGGTCAGGGGGTTCTGGCCGGAGACCGACACTGCGGTGGTGCCCTGCACGTGGGCAGGCATCCTGCGGATCGACCCGCCGAGCGTGAGCGCAATTATCTCCGCGCCGTAGCAGATGCCGAGCAGCGGCTTGTCCTCGCCGTGGCACCGCTTTATTATTTTTGAATTTGCCGCGTTTATCTCCTTGCTGTTCCTGCGCCTGCCCGACAGTATCACCCTGTCGCACACGGCGAAGTCCGTGTCAGACACTTCGGAAAATTTCTTGTAGACGTACGGCACTCTTAGCCGGCCAAGGCAGTCCAGAATGTCCGGCGTAAACGGCGACAGGTTGTCTACCACGAGCACCGGCATCTAGCCCACCTCTATCGAAATGTAGTGGCTCTCCACAATGCCGTCGACTTCTCTCAGCACGCCAAAGTTGACGGCGTTGCCTTCCTGCCACTCAAACACGCGCCCGCCTTCCGGCACAAATTCCTGTATAAAGCCGCGGATTGCCGCCTGCGCCTGGGCAAGGTCCGGCTCTGCCCTGTATGCGGCCCGCACTTCTTCAAACTCTACAGGCGCGGAAATGGCAGTCGGCCTGACCACCGCCAGACCCGCGTCCGTGAAAACCTTTTCAAGGGTCTCTATCCTGCCCTGCCTGTCAGCCGCCGGCTGGCTGCTTGGCGCGACGCCGGACAGTTTCTGCAGATAATTTTCAAACGCCTGGGCGGGCGTGTCGCCGAGGCCGACGTGGTACGTGCCCGTGGCCGAGGCGGCGCCAACCGCGCCAACGAGGCCAACCTGCTTGCCGCCCGTGCTGGTAAAGGCCGGGATGAAATAGACCTCATGGTCGCCTACCCTGTAGAGGCCGGTCCCGCCGATCGGCGGGTTGGCGTCTCCGAATATGACCCTCCTGGCTTCCTTGTATTCCGTGCTCCCTGTAAAGGTAGCCTTTGCAGTCGCAGGGTTGATGAATTTCACCGGCGAATCTGCCGGCATCGAGTAAAAGGTCATCCTGCCCAGATCTTCCAGATCGTTCTGAAAGACCATGTACCCGACAAGGTTGCTTGACTGCGGCTCTCTCAGCTGGAGCGACTGGAACCCGACGAACTCGGGGCTCTCGAATCCCGGCGGCTTTGCAAACGCATAGCGCGGCGTGAGCTCGTCGGATTCGCCGGCGGCTTTGTAAAAGTCCTTTGCTTCGATGAATGCCCCGGGGTCTGTGACGTGGTACGTGTTGAATTTTGAAACCTGCCAGATGAACATCTCTTCAGGGTACCTTATCTGGCCGGCCAGCCACGCCGGGACTTCCCTTGTGGCGCCGACGTCCTGGTACTGGTCTAGGAACATTTCTGAAAAATAGTCGTCTCCCGTCACGATAATCTGCGCGGTGCCGTCGTAGGCGTCGATCAGCGAATAGCCCACCAGCTGGAGCATAAAGCTGGATGAAGTGTCCGAGCTCCACGGGACGTGCGACGTGTCGATCGCGACTATCAGCGGCATCAGCCAGTAGGTGTCAGTGCCGTCGGTCACCACGAACGCCTCGACGTCATCCGTCTGGGGGTTGTTGGGCGTGCAGCCAAAGCAGAACTGGTAGACAAAGTGCGGATACAAAAGCTCCATCCTGTCGTGTATGTCCTTGTACCTCATGATGTGCACCGGGGTGCCAGAGTAGGAGACCATAAAGTTTGGCTCAAACATCCAGCTCAGCGGAGGGGAAACGTCCACGCCGCCAGTCCCGTTGTACATGAACCTGCCCAGCTCAGCGCTTTCCGTCCTGTCCACCGGGTACGCGGACCAGTACGTGCTGAACAGGCCGTCGCCGCTTTCGCCGTAGTAGATCCTGCGTTGGTCAAAGAACTGGCTTTCGTCCACGACGGTGCCGGTGTCAGCCTCCAGCATTTTTATGCCGACGTCTGAATGCGTGTAAATCACGTGCTGGTTGAACCACTCGTTTTCCGGCGCCACGCTCGCAGGGATGACCGGCACGGTGGTACCTGCCCAGTACGCCGAGCCTCCAAACCTCAGGACGTCAAAGTCAAAGAACTCCAGGTCGCTCCTCTGGGCAAGCTCCTGCTCCAGCTTTGCCTTGGCGTCTGCTTCGTCCCAGAGCCGGATGTTGCCCAGGACGTCGCTGTTCTGCTCGACCGCCGGCTGGATGCCTGACGGCGGGATCGACGGCTGCGCTACGTCGTAATTGACTACCTCTATCTGGTCGAGGCCGTGCATTTGGCGGTTGACCTCTATCTGCTGGGCGATGTAGGGCCGTTCTATCTGCCGGGTGTCGGCGATGCTGCTGTTCACTATCATTATCGACCCTGCCAGCCCGACTACTGCCGCCGCGGTGAAAAGCCGGGCGTACATCTGCATCCTGTTCGGGTAGATTATCACCCTTGCGTGCCTTTTGTCCAGGAACCCGTAGGCGAGGAACGCGGCCCCGAGGGTCATGGCGCCGGCGATCGCGTATCTCGTGTTGTAGTCAATGTTGCTTGAAAAGAACATGTTAAACCCGATCCAGAATACCGCGACTCCTGCAATGATCTCCATTGCAGAGATGTAGGACAGGAACCGGGGCTTGCCCTCCTTCGAGTCGACAGCGTACTGGGAAACGATGTTGACCGTGCTAGATATGCCGACGTACGCCAGCAGCCGCAGCCCGACCGCCGCCAGGAGCGGCGGGATAAGAAGCGTGAGCGCTGGGAGCATCGGAATCACGCTCTGCTGCGCATA
>DASTTF010000099.1:0-2819 GCA_035760305.1 Nitrososphaera sp. | reverse complement strand
TTTCGCTTCTTCTACCTTTGCGTTGCGCAGTTGAGCTGTTCTTGCTTCAGGATTACCGTCGTTATATCTTGTTGCTGCTGTTGATGTTTGTGACATGCCATCCCTACGCATCCATCGCACTTAAGGTTACCCCACGGGCGCGGAATGATACCTTTTGCCTTGATTACGCAGCTGCAGCAATAGTTTCTGTCCTTGGCGCGGATATGTCTGCCGGTCCGATTATCATGCCGTCGTGCGTATGGACCGAAACGTCCGTCTCTTTATTGCAAGAGGCGCACATCCACTGGACGTTTTCTTCGCACGCCGGACACGACGCAATCGGCCCCAATTCGCCGCCGCATGACCTGCAGGATGCCATTCTCTTACATAACACCTCATCGTAGTTAAACATTGCAAGGAATTTTAAATAAATGCGCCTGCACTTGCCAGTAATGTTACCGTCGACCAAGCATGGATGACCTCAGCTATTTCTTTCCAAAATTAAAGTAGCACGAATAACAGTACTCTTTTCCGTATATCACGCCGGCAGAGCCGCACTTTGCGCAGCGCTTTTCATGCTCTATGGTAGAGTCTAGCGACTTTGCCTTTTGCAGGCACTTGCCGCAGATGGGCGCCTCCAAAGCATAACTCGACAGAAAGCCGTCGCCGCACTGGTTGCACTTTAGGCTGTACATCTTGCCCTTTGGCTTCCAACCAAACAATCTCATGATTTTCTAGTTCACCGTTAATTGTGCATTTCAGGCTTAAAAATGAACAGTAACCTTGTTACCCGAGGCTTGAAAAAGACACAATCGAACAGATTCTCATGAGGCTAGTTTTACGCGGCTCTCGATCTCTTGTCTGAAGCATTGCGAGCACAGCAGCCTCTGGTTGAACTCTGCAAAAAGACCGGCCTCAGAGTTGCTGCATCCGGCGCACGCCTTTTTCACTTCCAGCTCCAGAATGCTCATCAGTTTCAACTTGCAGGAACCTCTAATCAACGCCAGAGTGAAAAATAATCGATTCGCGTATCTGCAAAGATAGACTGTGGTAATGTCCAGCGTCTCATGGCATCTGGTGGCTGCAAGAGATCTGCCATTCTTAAATAAGACGAGCATGGTTACCAGTGCATGACAGTCGATCCGCAAAAGTTCAAGTCGTTGCAGCGACAGGGCTGGGACAGCGCAGCAGAGGGGTGGAAAAAGTGGTGGAAGACCATTGAAGAGGGCGCACAGGTTGTCTCTGACAAGTTGATCGAGCTCGCGCAGATCCAGCAGGGCCACAAGGTGCTGGACGTTGCGACAGGGATTGGCGAGCCGGCCGTGACTGCCGCCAGAAAGGTGCGCCCCAGCGGCAAGGTTACGGCGATCGACATTTCGCCGCAGATGCTCGCTATTGCAAGGGAAAGGGCAAAAGAGAACGGCCTTGAGAACACGATTGAATTCATGGAAGGTGACGCGGAATCCCTTGCGCTGCCGGCCTCTGCATTTGACGCGATCATTTCTAGATTTGGGCTGATGTTCCTTCCAGACCTGCCGAATGCCCTCAAGGCAATGCGAGAAGCGCTTGTCCCGGGAGGCAGGATAGCCGCCGCGGTCTGGTCCAGCCCTCACAAGGTTCCGTCGTTAAGTTTGGCTTTTGACACTGTCATGAAGGAAATTGGAGCCTTGCCTCCGCCGCCTGGAACGCCCGGTCCATTTAGCCTTGCCGACGTCAACCTTCTTCGGGATAAATTCAAACAGGCAGGCTATCAGGAAATCAATGTAGAAAGTCACAAGATGAATTTCAAATTATCATCGCCTGAAGAATTCACAGCCTTTAATCGAGCAATAGCTGCTCCACTTAAGGCGATGATGGCGGGACAGCCAGCCGCAAGGCAGGAAGAGATCTGGAACGCCGTGACAGAGGCTGCAAGGAAACACGCCGACCCTCGTACAGGCGCTCTCAACTTGATGAATGAAGTGATATACGTGGCTGCAAAAAGGTAAAGCCTTTTAGAAAGGCGCAGAAGACCGTCCTTGAACATGGATTCTCTCCCCACTTTTGCAAAGATACTGGTCGCGATAGACGGCTCTGACCACGCCGAAAAGGCGTTCCGGCATGCGATGGCGCTTGCCCAGAAATTCGGCTCAAATGTAGTCATCGTCAACGTCATGCTGCCGCCGGTCTCCGGGGGAGGCATGGGCCACTTTCAGATAAACGAAACAATAAAGGCGACTATCGACTCGTCCGAAAGCCTGGTGACGAAATTTTCGTCCATTGCAAGTCAGGAATTCGGGATAGCGGCGGAATCGGTGACCGCAAAGGGCGGCGCGATAGCCGACGAGATACTGAAGGCGGCGGAATCGAGCAGGGCCGACCTCATTGTGATCGGGAGCAGGGGGCTGACCGGCTTTAAGGAGATGGTGCTTGGCAGCGTGTCAGACGCCGTGGTGCACCGCGCCAAGGTCCCGGTGCTTGCCGTAAAATAACAAAGGGGGGTTTGCCTGCAGGGCGCGCTGGGGGAGCAGGGCCAATTACTGGCTTTGCCCTACAGGCAACGACACCAAACAATGCCCGCCTTATAACATGGCAAGCACCTTCAGGGGAGGGAGGGTCACCGGGACCAGCGCTTGAAAACGTACATGATGAGAAACGTCACGCCCAAGGACAGCGCAATCACCGCGGCTAACCACGAGGCGCTATCTGCAACAGTCATCGGTACATCATGCCAGAGGTAGGTTTTTAATGGATTGGCAACAACTTTCACCCGCCCAATGCAATCAAACCAGCAGCTGGACGAAGTCGGCAAAAAGCTGTTAAACGAGATCCAGTGGGTCTTTCCCCTTGTAGACAGGCCG
>DASTTF010000098.1:0-6835 GCA_035760305.1 Nitrososphaera sp. | reverse complement strand
CGCTGCCGTGCCGGCCGAAAATTCCGTTGCGGACGACCTGCGGATATAGCCGCAGTGTCCAGTAACGGACACAAAATCCCGCATTTATTATCATCCAGCTAAAATCAACTATTCAGTAAATGAGATTTGACCAGCACGACTATTGACTACGCATGACAACCTCAATTGCAATTCAGACAGATGCAGACCCAAAAAACACCTGTTTATTTGAAGGCGCTTACGCTGCGCGATATCAGCGACATAACCGCGATCAAGGAGGACATCAAGAAGCACATGATTTTGATCCTGCGGGTCACGCCGCTGGCGCAAAAGGACGTAGAGGAATTGCGCAAGGTTGTCGAGGATTTGTATTCCTACGCGCAGTCGGTCGGCGGCGACATTGCAAGGCTCGGGGAAGAGCGCATAGTCATCACGCCGCCGGGCGTCAAGATCTGGCGGGGCGCGTACGACCTAAAGTAGTTTTATCGCTTCCTGCACGAGCGGGTGCTGCGTCTGTATCCGGAACTGCTTGTTTATCATGCTCGCAAGGTTCTGCGCCTTTGCGCGCTCGCCGTGGTTGACAAGGACGCGCCTGAGTTTCGGCCTTAGCCGGCTTACATAGGCCATCAGCTGGTTGTAGTCGCTGTGGCTGCCAAATCCGTCTATCCTTTCGACCTGGCACTGCAGGCTTATCGTTTCTCCCTTGATCGCAACTTGCCGGGAGCCTTCCTGAATCGCCCTGCCCGGCGTGTCTATTGCCTGGTACGACAGCATGATCAGCCGGCTTTTCGGATCCGTGGCTATCTGCTTCAGGTAATTCACCGACGGCCCCCCGGTCAGCATAGAGGAAGGCGCGAGTATTATCGCCGGCTCGCCGCTCTTGAGCGGTTCAGACTCGACTACCGAAAACTGGGCGCCAAACTGGCTCGCCTCCGATTCAAGGACGCGCTGGCGCATCTCTTTGGAGAGGAACTCGGGGTACGCTTCGTATACGGCCGTCGCTTCCGAAATGGCCTTTTCCACTAGCACTCTGGCCTGCAGCCCTTTGGCGAACCTGTCAAGCACGAGTATCAGCTCCTGCGAAATGCCGACTGCCGGCACAGGAATCAGGACGTGGCCGCCTGCCGCGACGGTCTTGCTGACCCCGCTTGCGAGGTGGGCCTCGGCATCTTCCCTCGTGCACATGACATCTTCCTTGCCGCCGTACGTGCTTTCAATTATCATGGTTTCGACGCGCGGAAAGTTCCATGAAGCGTTTTCAAGCGCGATGGTCCGGCCAAACTTCATGTCGCCCGTGTAGACCAGATTATGGTCGCCGTTTCCGATGTGCAGGTGGACCGAAGTAGAGCCGAGGATGTGACCTGAGTTTGAGAGCACCAGTTTTACGTCAGGAGAAATGTCAGTCACTATGCCGTGCGTCAGCGTTATGGTGTGCGTGACTGCGCCGTCGATGTCCTTTTCAGAATAGAGCGCAGAGTCGCCTGCGCGCCTGACATAGTCCCTCTGCAGCATGCTCATCAGCAGTAGAGTCGGCTCGGTGCAGTACACAGGGCCCCGGTAGCCGTACTTGAAGAGCGCGGGCAGAAAGCCGGTGTGATCTAGGTGCGCGTGGGTCAGCACCACCGCGTCGATCTCTTCCATAGCGACGCCGGCGACGTCAAAGCGCGGCATCGCGGCAAGCGAGTCTTTTGCAGACTCGTTCAGGCCGCAGTCGAGTATGACTTTGCTTTCGGTGGTTGACAGCATCATGCACGACCTGCCCACTTCTGCAAACCCCCCGAGCGTCATCAGGCTGGCTTCCGCCTGATCGCTCAGCTTGTCGCGGAATATCTTGTCACCGACTTCGCGGTAGAACTTTGTGCGCTCGCCCACGGTTTCGCCCAGCGTCTGGTAAAGCGCCGCGATGGGGGCAATGTTCTGCGGAGCCTTTCTGATCCGCACCTTCCATCCCGTCTTTTCCGCGAGCTCGATGTTGTCGAAATCCTCGCCCACCTGCGCCAGCATCCAGGGCTTTTTCGCAAATACTACGGCCTCGCCCAGCACGGCGTCAAAGAACGTGCCGGCGACGCCCACGTCTTTTGGTATCGTGTCTGAAATTATCTTGGTCGACTCTTGCTCGGGCTTCCTTATCGACTCGTCTGTGCGTATCACGATCCTCTTTTTTATCGTGTTGACCATGTTTGAAACGAGCTGGCTGTTCTGCATCAGGTAGCTCGGGTTCTTTGAGTAAAGCGCGATTCGCGGGCCCTCGTATTCTATCTTTGTCAGGCCCGACTCTTGCGGCAGACTCTGCAGTATCACTGCCATGATGTTCTGGCTTGCAGATTCCTGGTAAGGCGATTTACGCTGCATGAATGTAATCCCTTAAACGGCCATCAAATAACGGCGCAGGCACGGGTTATGAGGTCCCTTGACCCGATGCCGGTATTAAGTATTTGGCTTCAGCTCCCGAGAGAAAATAAAGTTGAAATACTTACCCGCTTTAATTATACGGAGCGATCCAATTTGGAAGACAGTTCAAGTTACGGCGGTAGCGACGGCGGCTACCGCGGAGGCGGTGGCGGATATGGCGGCGGAGGCAGAGGGTTCGGCGGCCAGGGCAGGTTTGGAGGCTCAAGGCCGTTCAGGCCGTCGCCCGTAAGAGTAGGCGAAGAATACGAAGTAAAGATCGAGTCAATGAGCAAAAGGGGCGACAGCGGAGTTGCAAGAGTGCAGGGCTTAGTGATATTTGTCGTCGGCACAAATGTGGGCGACAGCGTCAAGGTCAGGATAACAAAGGTGGGGCGCGGATACGCGACTGCGGAAGTGGCGGGCCAGGCTGCGGCTGGCGAGGCCGTGGCAGAAGCGCCTGCGGCTGAAGAGGCCGAAGGCGGCGACATGGACTCGGAGACGGAGGAAGAAGAGACCAAGGAATAGCTGTACAAGCTTTATTATTTGCCCTGTACAGGTGTTTTCAATTGAATTCTCCGCCCACCCACCTTATGGAGCTGCCGAGAAAGATACTCATAGGCGAGGGCATTGTTTCAGAGGTCGGCGCGCTTGTCAGGTCGCTTGACCCCTGCGCGAGCAGCGTGGCAGTCATTACCGGCGCGGTGGTGAAGGCAAGGGCCGGCGAGGAGTGCGGCGCGTCGCTTGAAAAGGCGGCGCTCAGGATCTCGTGGCACGTTGTAAGCGACGCGTCGATGGACACCGTCACAGGATTGCGGGACAAAATCGCCGGCAGGCTGCCCGACTTTGTGATAGGGTTTGGCGGAGGCAGGTCGGTAGACGTCGCGAAAATGACTGCGTTCAAGACAGGCAGGCCGTTTCTGAGCGTGCCGACGTCGGCGTCGCACGACGGCATTTCGAGCCCCTTTGTTTCTGTCAGGGGCATTGACAAGCCCCACTCTATAAAGGCAAACACGCCAATAGGCGTGGCTGCAGACACACACCTCATGTCGCAGGCGCCGCCCCGGCTGCTTGCGAGCGGCTGCGGCGATCTTGTGGCAAAGATAACCGCGGTCAAGGACTGGGAGCTGGCGCGGGACGAAAAGGGCGAGTACTTTGGCAGCTATGCGGCAAACCTTGCGTACATGAGCGCCAAGATAATCCTTGACGAGTCTGAAAGACTGAAGCGGAAGAGCCAGTTCAGCATACGCACGATCGTCGAGGCGCTGATAAGCGCAGGAGTCGCGGCGTGCATTGCTGGCAGCAGCAGGCCCTGCTCTGGCGCGGAGCACCTGTTCAGCCACGCAGTCGAATATGTCGCCGGCCCGGGCTACGGCCTCCACGGCGAGCGCGTCGGAATCGGCACGATAATGATGGCAAAACTGCACGGGCTAGACTGGGAAAAGGTCGCCGAGACGCTTGAGAATGTCGGCGCGCCAACTAGGGCAAAGCAGATCAAGCTAACAGAGGAGCACGTGGTAAAAGCGCTGGTGGCGGCGCAGTCACTCCGGCCCGACAGGTACACGATCCTGAGCAAGACCAAGCTGGACAAGAAATCAGCTCGTGCCCTTGCCAAGTCTGTAAAAGTGATCTAGCTTTCCAGAGCCTTGATTGTCGCTTCCTTTCTGTGGGCAAAGATTTTCTCCAGCTGTGAATGGACATAGCCTTCGAACATCCTGCCGAGCAGGTCGTAGTGAAGCTGGAAGTCGACTTCGTCTATCACTTCGGTCCTGTCTCCAATTTTGCGGAAGCCGTGAGTGTGCTTCCACACCCGAAACCGGCCCGTGAGCATTTCGTCAACGTATTCGTACGGCGCAAGCGACGTGATCCTAGAGTGCCAGTTGCTCCGGGTGACAAGTATCCCGGTGAGCCACACTTCAGAGCCCTGCACTATTTTTTGGTGGGTGGATTTGACCAGCCGAAGCTGCATACGCGGCGGGCTGATTACCTGCAGGTGCCCGATGTCGGTGTAGAATTCCCAGACCCTGTCAATGTCCGCGTTCACCGTGAAGGAGTGGCGGAACTTGCGCACGCAATATTGCGGCGACGGCGCGAATATGTGTCTGTCTATTAATTAGAGGTGGGGAGGGGATTCGAACCCCTATAAATCCGCTAACCGCTGACGCGATCTGCAGGCGAACGCATGGCCGCTCTGCCACCCCACCGCAGCTATATTCCTTTCAGAAGTTCTAATTTAAAGCATTGGCGCGCGCCGCCAGTTTCGCCACCCTGATCGGCTCCGGCACGGACCCCTGCAGCGTGAACGAGTTCAGGAGTGCGACCGCCCTCTTTTGGGTCACTCCCCAGTGCCGGATGAAAAGGCTCTTGCCCGTCCTGAGCGCAACCTTCTCGCGCCTGCCCAGCCTCTGGTACTGCTCCAGCTTGTGCTGCCAGTGATCAAAATGGTGCTTTATGCTGCCCTCAAGCCCTTTCGAGTCTTCAAATGTTACCGCGACGACCGGGAGCCCGGTCTCGGCTGCGACCCGCTCGCCGTCGATGATGTTGTACATGCTGATCACCAGCCCGTCGAGCATGATGCAGCTGACGTCGTCCCTTGCAAGCGACTTGTGGATCGCAATTATGCCGTCAGTCGCGTCGTCGCCCTCTATCGTCGCGCTGCCAAACGCCATGCCGTCTATTATCAGGTCGCGGCGCATGACGACTCCGGCGAGCGTTGACTTTTTGCCGGTTTTCTTGAAACTCTCTGCTATGCCGAGCACTCTGATACCTTTTTTCTCCGGATGCACCCTTTTGGCTGCCGGCAAGCTACTGCATCGACCCTTTTCCCGCTATCCTCGTTCCCTGGCTGTCCGGCTTTAGCAGCACGAGCGTCTGCCCCTCCTTGTAGGCGATTGGCTTTTCAGGAGTCACCTGCAGGGTCTCGCCTTCGAGCTTTACCTTTGCAGACTTTACCTGCATACCGACAGAGACCATGTACGTGTGGTTCTCCGGCAGGTCTCCCTTGAAGAACGGGCTCTTTGCAAACTTGACTGTAATCGTGCCGGAGGAAACCCTGACCGCGTCGGGCGCGCATATCACATCGCCCCTTGAAATGTCGTCGGCCCCCGGCCCCTTGATCGCAAGCCCGACCCTTGCCGGGCTCGAAGAGCTCTCCGCAGGGTCGTCGTGCATCTGTATGGACTTTACAAGGACGTTCTTTTTACCCGGCAAAAGCACGAGCTCGTCGTACGCCTTTACAGTGCCCTGCTTTACCACCCCGAGCGCGACGGTGCCCACCCCCTTTACGTCAAAGGCATGATCGACTGGGATCATGACGGGCCCCTCGGCGCTCTTTGGCTTGAGCTTGGCCATCTCCTGCTTTAGCTGATCAATGGAATCGACAAACTGGTAGCCGGCAAGCGACGTCCCCTTCATGAGCGTCTTTAGTTTCTCCCTGTCGACTTCGTACGAGTGGAGCACGAACCCATCCGTCAGGCCGACAGAGTCGAGCGCCATCACCTGCTCGCCGAGGAACTTGTCCAGCTTGCCCACGTTCAGTATCGCGTACTCGGCGATGTTGGCCGCCTGCATCAGCGGCTGTATCTTGTCGGGAAAAGTGGCAGGGGCGGTCCAGGTGTAGACCGTGTCCGCCGTCTTGCGATCATGAATCACAAGGTCGGTCGCGGTCCCCTTTTTCCCGAGCTGCGCGGCGATGCCAGAGTCTCCGAGTACGACAAAGTTGATGCTGTTCAACGTGCTAGTGATTGCGCCCGTGCCGATAAAATCGTTTGTATAGAACAATGTTCTGCAAAATCACTGCTTGCAATTTTTATAATGGTTAGTCCGTTAATAGATGAATATGAAATACAGGAGCAGAACCGACATTGTTTCGCAGATACTGGAAGCTGCGAATGGCGGCGCGACAAAGACCAAGATAATGTACAAGGCTTATCTTTCATATGCGCAGCTAAAAGAGTACCTTTCAGTGCTGGTGGAAAACAACCTGCTTGAATTTGAAAAGGGAACGCAGACGTACAAGACCACTTCAAAGGGCCTCCAGTTCCTAAAGGCGTACAGCCAGATCGGCGGCCTCATCGTGCCGGACTCGGCGGCGGAAAAGTAACTATTTCTTTGCTGTCTTTTCGCCCAGATCGTCCAGCGTGAAGGTAAAGCGGGAGCCTTCGTACTCTTCAGTGCCCACTCGCTCCCAGTTGATCTTGTATTCGCGGGTCAGCTGCCTGCCTATTATCTTGATCTTTTTCGGCAGGTCCGTCCACAGTTTTTCGACTTTTTCAGGGTTCTTGGTCATCAGCAGAGACCGGCGCCTCTTCATGAGATATTTGACGGCGACGTTCTTGTGTACCTGGCCTTCGACTGGGATCTGTTCTTTTCCCGTGTCTATCGTAAACTGACGCTTAGCCAATGCAATTAATGCAAGATAATGTATAGAAAAGCTTTGTGGTAAAAAAAGAGAAAAAGAATGAGGGGC
>DASTTF010000097.1:0-6405 GCA_035760305.1 Nitrososphaera sp. | reverse complement strand
CGCATGAGCCGTTGAAGGAAAAGTAGCCTAGGGCGCCAGCGTACGGCCCCCTGAGCGTCGGCTCGAGCTCGTCGATTATCTCCATCGCGCGAACCTTCGGGGCGCCGGATACCGTGCCGGCGGGAAACACGGCCCGGAGGGCGTCGTATGAATCGTAACTTTTCTGCAGTCGGCCCACGACGTGAGAAACGATGTGCTGTACGTGGCTGAACCGCTTGACGGTCATTAGCTCGTTGACCCTGACCGTGCCAAATTCGCACACTCTGCCAATGTCGTTCCTTGCCAGGTCGACTAGCATCGTGTGCTCGGCCAGCTCTTTTTCGTCCTTGAGCAGGTCCTGGCGCAGCTCTTCATTTCTCTTTTCGTCTTCCACTATAGGCCTTGTGCCCGCTATCGGGAACGTCTCAACATAGTCCTTTGTGACTCTGATCAGCATCTCTGGGCTTGAGCCGATGATGCACCGATCAGACATTTTCAGCAGATACATGTACGGCGACGGGTTCACTTCGCGGAGGCTCGCGTACAGGTCAATAAGGCTGCCCTTGATCGTGAACTTCATGCTCTTTGCGAGCACGACCTGGAAGACGTCGCCTTCGTAGACGTAGTGTTTTGCCTTTTTCACCATCTTTACAAAGTGCCGCTCTGTCATGTTCCTGCGCGGAGTAGAGTATGAAAATCGCGTTGTTTTGCTCTTGACATTTTTCATCTTGCGCTCTACTTCCTGCAGGCGCGACTTGCCCAGGAAAAAATAGTATGCCTGGTTCTCCTTGTGGTTGTACAGAATGCCGTCCTGGTAGATTCCAAATTCAAGCAGCGGAAAGTTGTTGCTTTTTTTACCCTTGACCGGCAGGCTCTCCCAGAAGCGTACCGCGTCGTAGTTGATGTACCCGACCGCGCCCCCGATGTAGCGGAAGCGCTCGTCGCTCACCGTCGGCATCAGTTCACGCAGTTGCGAGAGCGGCTCTTTAACCGGGGAGCTTTTGACGACTCTGCCCTTCCTGTCCCGGACTACGAATTTCTCGGAGTCGCACGTTACAGTAACTTCTGGATCGAAGCCTATGACTGACATCTCGGCCAGCTCTTTTGGCCCGATGAGCGACTCTAGGATGAAGACTTTGTCGTAGAGCGAATATAGTTTTTTGAAAAGCTCAAACTGGTTTTCAGACGTGGCTAGCTTCTGTATCTGGATCGAACTGCCAGCAAGCTGGCCAAAAGTAACCACCTTTGTTCATGTTCTCCTAGCCTGTCGGGCTATGTGCGACGCGGATATCATTTAAACCTTTACCGGCAGCGTCACCGCGCCTTCAGACGCCGACTGGACCAGCGACGCGTACTTTGCAAGCGCGCCGACCTTGTAGTGTGGCTTGATCGGCTTCCACTTTTTGGTCCTCTTTTTCATCTCCGCCTTTGATATCATCAGGTCGATGCTGCTCTTGCCGGTGTCTATTGATATCTCATCGCCTTCCTTTACAAGCGCTATCGGGCCCCCCACCATCGCTTCAGGCGCAACGTGGCCTATCATGAACCCCCTAGTCGCGCCGGAGAACCTGCCGTCAGTGACCATCGCCACCCTTTCGCCAAGGCCCTGGCCCACGAGCGCCGCA
Source organism: Nitrososphaera sp. (assembly GCA_035760305.1). Lineage (GTDB taxonomy): Archaea > Thermoproteota > Nitrososphaeria > Nitrososphaerales > Nitrososphaeraceae > Nitrososphaera. The sequence continues at coordinate 4,801 of DASTTF010000097.1, read as the reverse complement.
GTGACTGCCAGCATTTCGCGCATTCCCGGCCCCCCCTTTGGGCCTTCGTAGCGGATGACTACCACGTCGCCTTCCACTATCTTGCGCTTTGATATCGCTTCAAACGCCTTTTCTTCGGCGTCAAATACGCGCGCCCTTCCGACGAACTTTTTGCTCTGGACGCCGGCGAGTTTCACTACTGCACCATCCGGCGCAAGTGTGCCTTTCAGTATCTTGAGCGTCCCTTCGTTCTTGATCGGGTTTTCAAGGTGCCTTACCACCTTGGAGTCGGGGTCGTAGTTGAACGTCGCAGATTCGAGATTCTCCTTCATTGTCTTGCCGGTCACGGTCATTACGTCGCCGTGCAGTAGTCCCTTCTTTAGCAGGCTCTTCATTATCACTGGCACCCCGCCCGCCTTGTCCAGGTCCAGCATGACGTACATGCCCCCAGGCCTCATGTCCGCGATGTGGGGCGTGCGCTTGCGAATCCTTTCAAAGTCAGATAATGTCAGTTTTACTCCCACCTCCCTTGCTATGGCAAGGAGGTGCAGCACCGCGTTGGTGGATCCTCCGATAGCGTTTGCCATCATTATCGCGTTTTCAAACGCTTCAAAGGTCATGATGTCGCGCGGGCGGATGTTGTTTTCAAGCAGGTTCATTACCGCTTTGCCCGTGTTGTAGCAGATCTCGTGCCTCTTTTCGCTTTCTGCCGGCGGAGAGGCGCTTCCCGGAAGCGACATCCCGATCGCTTCGCTGATCGACGCCATCGTGTTTGCGGTGTACATGCCAGCACACGACCCCGCGCTCGGGCAGGCCACGTCTTCAAGGCTCAGGAGCTCTTGCAGCGTCATCTTGCCAGCGTCGTACGTGCCCACGGCTTCGTAGACGTCCTGCACGGTCACCTGCTTGCCGTTCCACACGCCCGGCATGATTGTACCGCCGTAGACAAACACGGAGGGCAGGTTGAGCCGGCCCATCCCCATCAGCGTGCCGGGCAGGCTCTTGTCGCATCCGGATATTCCCACCACGCCGTCGTACTGGTGGGCCCTCACCATAACTTCAATGGAATCGGCGATCACTTCCCTGCTTACAAGGGACGCCTTCATACCTTCGTGTCCCATGGCGATGCCGTCAGAAACTGCAATGGTGGTGAACTCCCTTGGAGTGCACCCCGCGTCTTTTACGCCGCGCTTTGCGCTCTGTGCCAGCTGGCCGAGGTGTATGTTGCACGGCGTCGCCTCGTTGCACGTGGAAGACACGCCTATCAGCGGCCGGTCAAGATCCTCATTTGTCAGGCCCATTGCCTTGTACATTGCCCTGTGCGGAGCCCTCGCCGGCCCCTCGATCGCCTTTCTGCTCTGAAGCTCCATTACGATTACCGGGGCTCTTGATGCATATTTTAAGATATTTGGGATTATTCCAGTGCGGCTGTTATCTTTACTGCGTCAAGCCCTTCTACCTTGAAAATGGTTTCGCACATGCCGCACTCTGCGTTGCCGCTTGAAAGGTCCTTCGCGGGCACCTCCTCGTTCAAATAATCGCACTTTGGGCAGCGGAAAGAGAAACTGATGTCAAAGCTGTCAAGTTCGAGTGTTTCGGCCATGTACATCATAAAGTCGGAACTCTGGTGTATTTAAAAATTCGCATGTGGACAATAGCAAAAAATAAAGATGCAATCCGTCCAAGCAGGCACACTACATGTCAAAATCCTGCATATTCTGCTCCATCATAGCTGGCCAGGAGGCCGGGGCGCAGGTCTACCGCGACCCCAACTTTCTGGTAATCATGGACAAGTACCCGATAAACCCGGGGCACACGCTGGTCATGCCGATAAAGCACTATGAGAACCTACTCCAGATGCCCCCTGCCGAAGTGGGCAGGCTTTACTCCCTAGTGCCGGCGGTTGCCCGGGCGGTTGTTTCGGCAGTCAAGGCCGACGGCTTTAACGTCGGCCAGAACAACGGAATAGCGGCAAACCAAATCGTGCCCCACGTCCACGTCCACGTCGTGCCGCGTTTCAACGACGACAGCCCTGATGGCAAGTGGCCCGCGCGCAGGGTCGCGCTGCAGGAAGAGCTGGCCAAGATTGCACGCAAGATCAAGCGGGAAATCGCCCTGACTTTGAAATGATGCCAAAGGACCTGGTAATCGGGCTGGAGCGCACGATGTGCCCCGACTTTTCCCTTTTCATCCACGGCGATGGAAAAATTGTGTACGAAGGCCGGCACTATGTGGTGGCAAAAGGCAGGCATGGAGGGCAGATCTCCAGAGCCCATGTAAAACAGCTCCTTGACGAATTTTACAGGATAGGCTATTTTTCGCTCAAAGACAGGTATGATGCTGTCGCCAGCGACAGCGCGATCACGAAAACGTTGATTCTTGCAGGCGGCAGAAGACCTGTACCAGCTGGAGAAAATGATAGACGAAATTTCGCAGTCAAAACGCTAGGTAAGGAACCGATCCGGCCAGCCCGTACTGGAACCATGATCACGATTTCAACGAAACTTTCAGCGCTGCTTTTTAAAAACTGGCATGTATGATTCAGGATGCGGGTTGCAGTCAGGACATTCTTCAAAGCAGAGCCTGCCGTCGTTTTCGACTGCCAAAATCAGCGCAGTCCCCTTGCATGTGTGGCAAACAAACATCCTAACTCCCAGCATTGTATAGTCTTCCTGACATAAAGCTCTTTTGGTTCTTGAAAACTTGTTACATAACGAAGTTACAGTGTGTTTTACTTTGCCTCATATAGATGCCCAATTATCTCGACAATCGACTAATCAGGCTACTTTTGCAAGGGGGATAAATTACTTTTTAGAAGCGCGCTTTTTGACCGGCTTGGTGGGTTTGGCAGGTTTTGTAGGTGTGGCGGCGTCCTTCACAGGCTTGGGTTCGTCAAATATCTTGACGTCGCCGTATCCCTCAGGGCTATGCCTGATGCGGCTTTTCATCCTCTTTAGGTAATCGGCCATGTAGTCCTCTGCCTCCATGCGCGTCTCAAACTTGGCCTCTCCCCGGAAAGAGCCGTTCTTGTCAATTAGGCTGACGGCGCTCCACATGCCATTTTTGCCGAGCCTTTTCACGACAAACATCGCGCTATGCTATTGTCCTGCAGATATTTAAGACAGCCGTTTGTGCTCTAATTGCAATTTTAGAAAAATGTGTTTTACCGGCAACTTAATTAAAAACCTCCAGTTCCATATTGCAAGTGGCTGATTCAGAAGCAAGATTTACAATAAATGTCAAGGAGGGCGTAGTCGAGCTCGAAGGCAAGGAGAGCTTTGTTGACAGGCACCTTGAAAAATTTGAAGAGATCTTTAAAATGGCTGTGAAGGAGGCAATTACACGTGGCCTTGAGCAAAACATCGCGCTTAAGGCGCAGCCGGTGCAGGCCGCCCTGCCTCAGGAATTGCAGCAGGAAACCCTGCCTGCAGTAGAGCAGGCGCCGCAGCAAAAGCCGGGCAATGGCAAGCACGCTCCAAGGCCGGCGGTCACGATCCACCCGATCCCGGTAGACCTGAAGGCAAACGAAAGCAAGATTGGCCTGCGAGAATTCTATGCAGAGAAAAAGCCGGCGAACCACTACGAAAAGGCGGCCATCTTTGTCTACTACATGACGAAATTCAACAAGCAGCAGGAAGTAAAGTTTGGTGAACTCCTCTCGTGCTATGAAGAAGTGAACGAGAAAAAGCCCAGCATAGCAGACATTGTGAAGAATTCTATCCGCTACAAGGGGTGGCTTGAGCAGGGCTCTGAAAAGTACGCGGCGCGCCTCACGATTTCTGGCGAGAACTTTGTCAAGTTTGACCTGCCGGCGCAGGGCGAAAATGTCACCCAGCCGACGCTTGGCTAGGCGCGCCACCAGTCAAACCCGACGTAATCCACTTTCTTCTCTTTTACCTTCGGAATCGCAAGGATGTACTGCTTTTTCACCGTGGTTGCAAGCCTGCCCGCGAGCACCACGCCAGTCGCTGTAAGGTCGTCTGCCGGCCGGAACACCTGCACAAGGTACGGCGCGTGGTCGATGCCCGGCCCCTGCTCGTACACCGCAAAGTCGCAGCCAAACTTTATGCCCGGCGTGACGATGTAGCCCTTGTCCCGGAGGTTCTGGAACACAAAATATTGCGTTTCAAAATCGACGTACTGCTTTTTGCACATTTTTTTTATTTCGACAAGTGGAACTGCCTTGCCGTCGACGTGGGACACTTTCAGCCTGTTCTTTTCGACGAGGTAGCACCCCTCTATGAGGTCGAGCACGAGCGGCGCGTCAAAATCCGTCCCTTTTGGCTTTGGAACGCCGAGCGGCTTGCCGTAATAGCCGCTGCCAAAAATGGTCCGGGAATCCTGTATGTCCCAGATTACGATCCTGTTTTCTACCAGCCTGCCGCTGATCATTACATGCTCAGTGCCAGTATTGTAAACGAGTCGGACGCTTCCTGGCACTTGTCGACCATGCCTTCAATGCCTTCTATCGCGTCCTTCAGGAGCAGGAGGTCTTTTGTTGAAGAAATTTCATTCAGCGCCTTGACAATGACTGCCCTGTATTTCGCGTCAACCTGGCGCTCCAGTTTTTGCACGTCCTGCGCAAGGTCGAGTGCGTTTGCCGGGTTGATTGACAGCGCGCGGCCCATTTCGTTCAGCTTGAAAATCGTGTCGACAACCATGCCGACCAGCTGCTTCAGGTCGTCGTCAAACGACGCCTTTTTCAGGGTGGACGGCTTCATGTTTGCGAGCCTAAAGGCGACCCCGCTGATGTAGCCGGCAATGTCGTCGATAATGTAAGCGGTCCTCAGAATGTCCTCCCTGTTTGCCATGAGGCTTCCGA
>DASTTF010000096.1:0-25989 GCA_035760305.1 Nitrososphaera sp. | reverse complement strand
CTGCTTCTCCTCAACCGCGAAGGAGCGCCTGAGCGTGTCGTAGATGACTTCGATCTCCCAGGGCGATACACCGTAATGATGGAAAATGGCCGTCTCTGGCACCGCGTTGGATTGAGGAAGCAAGAAATAAAGTCTTTACTAGAAAAAGCCGACGAACTTTGCCAGGTAGACGAGCGACAGGGTCGCGACAGAGCCGGCCATGTGCTTCCACGGGATCGGCGGCAGCCTCGGCGCGCTGAGCGTTATCTGGTGGTTGTCGATCACGCTTGAAATGTACTGTTTCAGTTTCGCGTGCCAAATCTGGTACTCTATCCTGTGTTTTTGCAGGATCGACTCGATTTCATAGATGACCGGCGCCCGCACGGAGCGGATGTGCTGGATGTATCTCCTGGAGATCTCGACCTCCGCGTGGATCGCTATCAGGCCCTTCTGCATTTCCAGCAGCCTGACGTGGATCTCCCAAGGCTTGGCCAGTCTTTTGGAAAAGCCGTGGCCTATCTGGGTCGGCTTTCTGTTCTCCATCTTTACCCGCTTGAAGCCCTCTGACATGAGCGCGGTGACGATCTCGTCCTTTTTCGTCCTGACCATCAGGCAGAGGTGATCCAGATCGATCTCTTCCTTGCGGATAAAGTTCTGCATGCCCTTGACGATGTTTATCGTCTTTGGGTAGCTGGTGAGGAATTCGGACATTTAGTTAATGGCTGTTGTTCGCTGCCAGCTATATTAAAACTCTATGCAAAGGTCTTTACTAACACTCGTCTCTCAAGTTGCGAGACCCTCTCAGGTAGATGTCCTGAGAAGGCGGGACCGCCATGTCCTTCCACGAGAACTTTACGTCTGACCACGTGACTCTCGCCCCCCTCACGACGGCGGCCGGCGTGGACTCGTCGCTCTCGCCCATGACCGCGACCCCCATGGTCGCGAGGCCGTCGGCGACTGCCTTGAACGTGACTTTGAGGACGTTGCCAAAGAGGTCGCGCCTTCCGCGCAGGTCGTCGACCGGCTCAAACCCGGCGCACGCTATCGCGACCCCTGTTGTGCCTATGCGCGTAGGCATCAGCCGGCTGTCTGCTAGGACGATCCCGACCCTGATGTTAAGCTCTTTCAGAAACTTTTGCTTCAGCTTCTCCGCGGTGCCGAAAGGGTCGCGCGGGTACAGGATGGCGCAGCCTTTTGGGACGTTGGACCTGTCGATGCCGGCGTTTGGCGCTATCATCCCGTCGCGGATCGCGAGCAAAAAGCCCGGCACCCCCTTGACGATATAGTCCGACTCTTTCAACACGAGCTCGGCCATCTTGGCGTCCATGTGGCACTTGGCTGCGAGCGAGCGCGCCTTCTTGCTGACCCGCACATTGCTCAAGTTGACGACCGCGCCCTCGCTCATTGACACGAACTTGCTAGACAGGACAACGACGTCGCCATTTTTGTAGTCGAACCCCTGCAGGCTCTTGAACAGGTCAAACCTGCCCTTCTTTACTCCTATGGGTATCGGCAGGATCTCGACCAAGCAGAATGACGTAAACCCCTCTCTCTTTTGTGCTTTCTGCAAAGGTTTTAATCCGTCATTCGGGCAATCTCTCATATCGCGTGAACTGTTTTGGCAGGAAGTACAATCACTGAAAAGATACTCGCCCGTGCGGCCGGCAAGCAGAAGCTGTCGCCCGGCGACGTCGTGTTTGCAAATGTAGACAAGGTGATGATGCACGACGTTTCGGGCCCCGGCGTAATCAAGGTGTTCAGCGAATGGGAGAAAAAGGGCAAAAAGCTCGAGCGCATCTGGAACCCTGACAGGGTTTGGGTGACGGAGGACCACTTTGTGCCAGCGGCAGACAGGGTATCGGCAGAGAACATCATCACGCTTTCCAACTTTACCAAGAAATTCGGGATCAGCAGGCACTTCAAGTACGGCCTCGGCCAGTACGGGATCTGCCACACGCTCTCGCACGAGGAGGCGATGGTATTGCCGGGCGAAGTCTATGTCGGCGGCGACTCGCACACAAACACCACGGGCGCGATGGGCGCGTTCGCGGCTGGCCTCGGGCACACCGACGTCGCTTACGTGCTGATGAACGGCCAGATCTGGTTCAGGGTGCCGGAGACGATGCTCTTCAAGATCGAAGGAACAAAACCGGCGCACATCATGGCAAAGGACATCATCCTCCAAATAATCGGCGACATTGGAACGGACGGCGCCAACTACAAGGCGATGCAGTTTGCCGGGAATGTCGTCAAAAAGCTGACGATGGAGGAGCGCCTTACGCTGACAAACATGACCACGGAAGCCGGGGCAAAAAACGGCATAATAGAGCCGGACGGGACCACGTCCGCCTACCTGCGCGAAAGGACCGACGCGAAATACTCGCCGGTGGCCGGCGACCACGATGCAGAATACTCTGAAGTTTTCACCTATGAAATAGAAAAGCTCGAGCCGACGGTCGCAAAGCCGTTTTCGCCCGGCAACATCACTGCCGCCCGTGAGCTGCAGGGGACAGAGCTCGACAAGGCGTACATCGGCTCTTGCACCGGCGCAAAGCTGGAGGACCTGAGGGAGGCGGCAAAGATACTGAAGGGCAGGAAAGTTAAGATCAGGACAGAGGTGCTCCCGGCGGCGCAGTCGATCTACATGAAGGCAATGAAGGAAGGGCTGATCACCATCTTTATGGAAGCCGGCGCGGTAGTCGGGCCGCCCACCTGCGGAGCGTGCTGCGGAGCCCACATGGGGGTGCTCGGCAAGGGCGAAATATGCATCAGCACCACGAACAGGAACTTTCCCGGCAGGATGGGCCACGTCGAGTCGCAGACGTACCTTGCGTCGCCGCTAGTGGTCGCTGCGTCGGCAATCACGGGCAAGATAACGGACCCGAGGGACGTGAGAAATTGAACGGCGCGCTAAGGGGCCGGGTCCACAAGTACGACCACGACAACATCGACACCGACGTGATAATTCCCGGGCCGTACCTAAAGATCCATGATCACAAGGAGCTGGCAAAGCACGCGATGGAGGGTATCGACCCAAAGTTCCCGGAGAAGGTGTCGCAGGGCGACTTTCTCGTGACAGGCAGCAACTTTGGCTGCGGCTCCAGCAGGGAGCACGCGCCCATAGCGCTTTCGCAGACCGGCATCAGGGCGATAATTGCGCCGTCGTTTGCAAGGATATTCTACAGGAACGCTGTCGACGGAGGCTACCTGCTCCCGATAGAGATCGACGGGCCGACGGTCAAAAAGATATCCGACAGGGACGAGCTGGAGATCGACCTTGCGCAGAACAGGATAACGAACGTCACAAAGAACGAGCAGTACCCGATAAAGCCGTTCCCGGAGCTAATAGCGAAAATCGTCGAAGCCGGCGGCCTGATGAACTACAGGCCCTAGCCTTTTTCCCACCTGTCTCCTTCCTTCCTGTATCCTGCCTTTTTCACCGCAGACCACGCGACCTTGTGGGCGACCTGCTCCCTGCTCTGGCGCTTGCCTCCGCGCCTCTTTGAGGGGCTCCTGTACTGCTCGAGCGCGCTCTTATGCACCTTTATGTAGATGTGCTGCGCATGAGACGGGAGTGCGTCTATCGCCTTTTTTGTCCTCGGGGACAGGCCAGCACTGCTCTTTCTCCTAGTGCTCTTCCTGACGGAAGACTTTGCTGCCATGCTGCCGCCGGCTCAACATGATATATAATCAGTGCGCAGAATAACGCCGTGGCGCGCAAGGGCCGGCTAGAAGAGATTTTCAGCAGGGCGCTGTATGCTGATGACGCTGCCCTGTATTCTGTAAGCTACCGGGATTTTGAAAGCATCGTCGAAGTCCCGCTGCAGGAATTCGTCGAGCTGTCAGAAGACTTCCAGTTAATACCGCAGAGCAGGATCGTGCTTGTCAAAAAAGGCCGCCAGGTGCTGTACCGCAAGCACGGCTACTAGGTCTCGGCGACCCATCCTTCTGGCAGCATGGCGTCGCCGGGCCTGCCGGTGGCAGTCGCGTAGCGCCACACGCTGCCGTCGCCGGCAATGACGCTTGCCTTTATCCTGGCCAGAGCCTCGATCTCTTGCTGAAGGCCGCCTGTGCCTGCCTTTGTCGTGGCGAACTTTTTGCAGAACTGGCAGTGGCCGTCAAGCGTCGCCGCCCTGCCAGAGTCGATGACGGGATAGGCCCTGCACGCAAGCGGCCTCTCTGCATAGATCCTGCAGCTAAAGCCGCCGTGGGGCGACCTCCTGTTGCTTTCGACGTCGAGGAAGGGGCAGAGGTCCCCGTCGGCGTTCTTGCCCATCATCTGGTACGCGATCACCTTCTCTGGAAATTCCTTTCCGGCCGCGAGTCTCGGCACTATCTTTAGCTTGATCTTCATCTTTTTTGCCAGCCTTTCCATCGCGGCCTTTTCCTCCGGCAGCAGGAGCACCCCTATCTTGCCGTATTCGACTGAAGGGTAGTATTCCCTGTAGGTGCAGCAGTCCGAGCACCCTTGGACGCAGCTGAATTTCTTCATTTGTTTTCCTGTATGCACTGCCACTCTACGCCGTCCTGGGCAAGCTCCTCGTACTTTACAAACGCAATGTCGTAGACGGACTTTGCCCTTTTCAAAACTTCGAGGTTGTACTTGCCGCCTTCCTTTTTCGTGTTTTCCTTGTAAATGCCAAAGCGCAAAATCGCCTTCTTCTCGTAGCCGGCCTTGAATCGCTCGTAATTTTCAGACACCGGCACCTTCTTCACAAAGCCGGTGTTGTCCTTGCTGTAGTCGGACCCTCCGTAGAGTATGAACCAGTAGCTGTCGCCCTGCTCTACAAAGCGGAGCTTTATCCTGTCGTCCGGCCACCAGTCAATAGTCTTTTTCCACAGCCGAAAGGCCGCCATCTTGTCCTGGAAGAGCGGAAAGACGTTCATGTAGACGTCGTGGTAGCGGTAGCCCACCCCTGCAAAATCCTTGAACCAGGACGCTGGCCTGCTCAATGGCACAGAATTGGACGCACTATAATAAAAGTGAAGATGGAGACAAATCGTCTATTTGATAATACGACACCGCCTAAATGGGCGGTGGGCGCTTCTGCTCCATGAATTCAAAGTTACTGATGCTGCCGCTGGCCGCGCTCGTCGTCGTTGCTATGGGAGGAGCTGCGTCCGCGCAGATGGCGCCGTACTACGACCCGACGACCGTTTCTGCGATACCTGACACGAATAACACGGTCTTTGTGACCGGCACCGCAACGGAAAAGGTCGAGCCGGACAGGGTCATGGCCACTTTTGCAGTCGAGACTGTAGACGAGGCCGCCGGCGACGCGCTGCGCGCAAACTCTGAAGCAATGAACGACGTGCTCGCAGCCTTGGAGGAAGCAGGCGTGGAGGAGAACGAGACCAGCACCGCGTACTTTAGCATATCACCGACCTACAACTATACCGAGTTTGGCGCGCAAGAGCTGACGGGATACACCGTCACAAACTCGATCACGGTGGAAAGCTCTAACCTGTCAAACGTGTCTGACTGGATTGACGCCGCAGTCGGCGCCGGAGCAAACAGGATTGACAGCCTGTCGTTCACTCTGTCTGAAGAAAGGCTGGACGACATAAGGGGAGGCCTGACGCAGGACGCGATAGACAACGCAAGGGGCAAGGCAGACGCCCTGGCGCGGGCGCTGGACGTGGAAATAACCGGAGTAAAGTCAGCGAGCCTGTTTGACTTTGACAGCCCGCCGGTGATGCCGCTTTCGATGTCGTTTGCGGCAGGCGCTGCAGAGAGCATAACAACCCCTATAATACCGGGCGAACATACAGTGACTGCAACCGTAGGGGTAGTCTACAGGATTGGGTAAACTCCAACCTACCTCTATATTTTCTGTCTATTTTCTACCTACGCAATGCTTATTACAAACTGACTGTCTGCTAGACATTGAGATGGGTGAAGTATACCGCAATAGCGTCAAGATAGTAGGAGACGTGCTGCGGATAGCAGACGAGTCAGGGGTATCTGGCGTCAACCTGACATCTCTTTTGAGGAAGGCCAACCTATCGTACGGCCGGCTCGCAAACGTTGCGATGAAGCTGATGGACGCGGGCCTGATGGATGAGCAGGTGCAGGAAGGCCAGCGCATCTACGTCATTACTTCGCGCGGAAGGGACTACCTCAACAGGTACCTGCAGTTTGCAGAAGTCGCGGACTCGTTCGGCCTGAAACTGTAACTTACTTTTTCTTTTCAACAGCTTCGATGTGGCACTCGTGACCCCTATGATCCTTGTCCAGCTGCAGGGCTTCTTCGCTTGTTATGGGAAACTGGTTCTCGCTCACGCCAGGCTTCTCCAAAAGCACCTTGCCGCACGTGTCGCAGACGAGCTGCATGATAATGACGCCCATTTTTAATATCAATCCCTGCCAATGATATTTAGACTATTCTAAATTATTTGCCCAGATCGACAGGTAACCGCCGAAGGACGCTGCGCATGTTTCCAAACATCCCCTTCCTGCTCTTCTCCCTTTCCTCCACCGCCTTGTAGCATTCTGCGCAGAGGGCGCGCATGTTTACAGGCCGGTTGTCCTTGTGCGAGCCGTTGATGTGCTCAAACTGCGGCTGGACGCTCGGGGTGAATTTCACGCTGCATTTCTGGCAGCGGCCGCGCGCTCGCTCCAGGACTGTCTGCCTTATCGCAAGCGTCAGGTGCTCGTACTTTTTCTTGTCATATGTAGGGCCGCCGCTTGGAGGACCGAAAAATGACACGCATACACTTGAATGGGGCTCAACTTATGTCTTGCGATCACAGTATCTTGGCGCTTCTTGCAACAGCATAGACGTGGTCTTTGAGATCGCGCTCGTAAAGCGAGTTCATTTTTTCAATGAGCGTCTGCCGCGCCTGAGCCCTTGCCTCCTCGGTCTCGGCCGACAGCGCGGCCGCAAAAATATCGGGGAAATTCTCCTTCACCCAGCCGTCGAGCACAAGGTACCTGCTTTCGTTTATCCATATCACTCTTGAAGTGGCCTGGTCCACCTCTTCGTTGAACCTGCCGGTCTCCACCCTGTCGATCAGCATAAAGATGCAGTTGTTGGGGTTGGGGTTGCCGAGCGCCTCTACGGGCCTGCCGCTTGCCCTGCCGGCCTGGATCCTTTCTATCAGGCCCTGCGGCCTGACATAGGTGCCGACAACGAGCATCTTGCTGCCGCTGAGCGACTGGATGCGGCCGATGATTATTCTGCTGAAGCTGCCGTCCTTTTGCACGACAAAAACGTACTCGCCGGGCTTGATTCCTCCCCTGCTGAACATGTAACAGAATGCCGGCCTGCAAATTATATAATGTTATCTCGTGCGGATCTTTGCATGCGTTATCGCTTGGCACATCATAAGTTTTTCAGAATTCGCCGCGCCACTAGCTAAGGAATTGCTTTTTGGCCATGGAATCCGTTAGAATTACATTTATTAACACTGGTCTGTCTAACGTAGGCGGGTATGCACAAGTTCGACGAGCTTGACATGAGGATACTGTCCGAGCTGACAAAGGACGCAAGCATTTCGGTTCCAAGGCTGAGCAAAAAACTCAACATTAACGCCTCTGTTCTTTACAGCAGGATAAAGCGCCTGACAAAGCGCAGCCTGGTCAAAAAATTCACGGTGATTGTCAACGAAAGCATGCTCGGCATAAACGTCAAAGCCACGGTCGGGATAAACCGCGACCCCAAGCTGAAAGAGCCGATCCATTCCGAGCTGATAAAGATTCCCGAAGTGCGCTCGCTGTCTGAAGTCACCGGCAGGTTCGACATGATAGTGAGCGTGAGCGCCCATACGCTGGAGGAACTGCACAACATTGTCATCGAGCGCATCGGCAAGATAGAGGGCATACAGAACACAGAGACGTTCGTCGAGATGCAGAGGACAGAGAAGGAGCCGCTCTACACTGCCCAGCAGTCGCTTTCAAGGTAAGCGACAGATGTTTTATATAACGCCGGCAGTACCCAACCTCTGAATTGTCCGTCGTCCAGCGCAAGATCACAGAAATGATCCAGACCCTCAGGCTGGCGAAAAAGACCAGCAGGGAGGACTATTCGCAGCACCTGCGCTTGGTGGTGCTAGGCATGCTCGCAGTCGGCGGCCTCGCGTTTGTAATAAAGCTGATAGCCGAGTTTGTCACGGTCGGCACCAGCGGCCGGTTCGGCTAGTCAATAGGATTAAAATACCATTTCGATCAAGCCTAGCCATGGAAAGCAAGACAGACAGCATTACCCATGTAACTACAAAGACGTGGGACGCCGAAGTGCTCAGGTCGAACCTGCCCGTTTTCGTGGACTTTTGGGCAGAGTGGTGCGGACCCTGCAGGATGGTGGGGCCAGCAGTAGAGCAGATCGGCAAGATCATGGCCGGCAAGGTCAAGGTGGCCAAGCTGAACGTTGACGAGAACCAGGAAATCGCGATGAAATACGGCGTCCAGTCGATCCCGTCGCTTATCCTGTTCAAGGGCGGCAAAGAAATGGCGAGGACGATAGGCGCGGCCCCGAAGGAGACGTACATGAAGTTCATCGACAGCTCGCTCAAGGCCTGACCCTTTCCTTTCTTCTTTTGACGACAAAAGCATTAATACCGTATTTCAAGACAAGATAGCAGCAATTGGGCAAGAAGGAGCTGGCCGCACTATTTTCATCGAATCCAGACAGGTACTACAAAGTATCCCTCTTTGACAGGATGGGCTTTGAGCGCAGGAAATGCGGCATGTGCGAGAAATTCTTCTGGACCCTTGATGGCGGCAGAGAGTTCTGCCCTGATCACGAGAATTACAGTTTCATAGGCAGGCCGCCGACTAGCAAGCGGCTCGACTATGTCGGCGCGTGGAAAGAAGTGGACAAGTTCTTCCGCGCAAACGACCATACTATTGTAAGGCGCTATCCTGTGGTGTGCAGGTGGCGCGAAGACCTCTACTTTACGATAGCGTCCATTGTTGACTTCCAGCGCGTGGTCGGCAACCAGGTGGTATTTGAGCTGCCGGCAAACCCGCTTGTCGTGCCGCAGATGTGCCTCCGGTTCAACGACATTGAAAACGTGGGGCTCTCCGGCAGGCACTACACCGGCTTTTGCATGATCGGCCAGACGTGCAACGCGGACGCGCCTGGCGGCTACTGGAAGGACAGGTGTATAGACCTCAACTATGGCATGCTGACAAAGGGGCTCGGGATCAAGCCGGAAGAAATAACGTTTGTCGAAGACGTGTGGATGGGCGCAGGTGCGTTCGGCTACTCGCTTGAATATTTCGTGCGCGGCCTCGAGCTCGGCAACGCGGTCTTTACTGAATTCGAGGGCAATGAGAACGACTATCGCGTCATGCCAAACAAGATAATAGACATGGGCGCCGGCCTCGAGCGCTTTTCCTGGATAACGATGGGGACGCCCACCAGCTACGACTGCTGCTTTGGGCCGGTGGTGGACAGATTAAGGGAAATCACGGGCACGGACAGCAACAGCGAAGTGCTGTCGAAATATTTCGCCGCAGTGTCTTCAAAGCTGGACAGCACGACAAGCGTCCGGGAACTAAAGTCGCTCATTGCAAAAGAGATGAAGATCGACGAAGAAAAGCTGGCAAGGCTGGTCGCGCCGCACGAAGCGATCTATACCGTCGCCGACCATGTCAGGACTTTATTGTTCGCGATTTCAGACGGCGCGCTCCCGTCAAACGTGGGCGGTGGCTACAACCTCCGCGTGATCCTGCGGAGGGCGCTTTCGATACTTGAGAGGCTCGGATGGAAGGACGTCAGGGTGGAAGACGTTGCCGACATGCACGTCGACTACCTGAAGCAGATGTACCCCGAGCTTGAAGAGCATAGACAGGACGTCAGGACCATCCTGCAGCTAGAGTCAGGCAGGTATGCCAGCTCGCGGGAGCGCATGAACTCTGTCGCCACGTCGCTCAAGGCGAGCAGAAAGGGCGAGCTGTCAGTCGACGACCTCATCAGGCTTTACGAGTCAGATGGCATAACTCCTGACTTTCTTGTCGAGCAGGGGGTCATACAGGGCGTCCCGTCGACGTTCTACACAAAGCTCGCGGAACTGCACACCAGCCTGGCGGCCGGCCAGGCGGCCAAGCCGATACGCGGCCTTGAAGGGCTGCCGCCGACTAGGCTGCTCTACTACGAAGACGAGACCATGAGGGAGTTTGACGCCAAGGTGCTCAAAGTAATCGACGGCAAGTACGCCATCTTGGACCAGACGGCGTTCTACCCGAGGGGCGGAGGGCAGGAACCGGACATGGGCGAGATCGAAGGCGCAAAGGTGGTTGAAGTTACTAAGCAGGCAGACGTCGTCATACACAAAATAGAGGGCAGTCTTGCAGAGGGGCAGAACGTGCACGCGACGGTGAACGCGCGCCGGCGCGACCTTATCACAAAGCACCACACCGCGACACACGTCATCAACTCTGCGTCGAGGAACACGCTCGGCTCGTGGGTCTGGCAGAACTCGGCGTTCAAGGAAGAAGGCTACGGCAGGCTCGACATCACGCACCATTCCGCGCTCGCAAAGGAAGAAGTGCAAAAGATAGAGCACGCTGCAAACCGAGTCATCAGGGAAAACCATCCAGTCGTGATCAAGACGTACGACCGGGGTGACGCCGAGCAGGAATTCACCTTCCGCATCTACCAGGGCGGGGTCGTCCCGACCAGCAACGTAAGAATAGTCAACATCAAGGGGTGGGACATTGAGGCTTGCGGAGGCACACACGTGAAAAGCACCGGCGAGATCGGGCTGGTAAAGATAGTAAAGTCGGAAAGAATCCAGGACGGGGTGGTCAGGCTGGAGTTTGTCGCAGGCGAAGCGGCAGTCAACTATATGCAGCAGCTGGACGGCCAGCTTGCGTCAATAGCCCAGACGCTTGGCTCGAGCAGGGAAAAGGTGATAGAGTCGTTCAACAGGTCTATGGAAGAGGCCGAAGCGGCAAAGAAAAAGGCGCGGACGATGCTGCGGGTTGTCGCGGGCCCGATTGCAAAGGACATCTCGGAGCAGGCCAAAAAGCTGGGCTCGGGCGTCCACTTTTACAGCACCTATGACGAAGAGCTCGATGACGATTACCACATCGCCGTTGGCGAAAAGGCGATCGAGCTTGACAAGCACCTGATCTACATCGCACTCGTGTCAAAGGGGCAGGGCATAAGGGTCATCGTGTTTGCCGGCGAAGCCGCGCGCAAAAAAGTCAAGGCCGGCGCGATCGCAAAACAGGTCTCGGCAAAGCTGGGAGGCTCTGGCGGCGGGGACGACCGCTTTGGGCAGGGCGGCGGCAGGTTAAAGGATCGGATAAAGGAAGCGCTGCTGTTGGCTGAAGAGGCTGCAAAGTAGCCGTGAGCGACCGCATGGACTGGGGTTCAATCGAGGAGAAGTGGATCAAGAGGTGGGAGGAGCAAAGGCTCTTCCAGGCCGACGCCGATGAGCGGAAAAAGTATTTCGTGACAGTGGCGTACCCTTACCCGAACTCGCCCCAACACATCGGCCACGGCAGGACCTATACCCTTGCCGACGCGCACGCCCGCTACATGAGGATGAAGGGCTACAACGTCCTGTTCCCCATGGGCTTCCACTACACAGGCACCCCGATCCTCGGCATGTCGCGCAGGGTCTCGGCCGGCGACGCCGAGCTGATGGAAACCTTCCACAAGATCTACAAGCTGTCCGACGACGTCATCTCTACCTTTGTCGAGCCGGTCAAGATAGCAAGCTACTTCCACAACGAGATCAAGATGGGCATGAAGGAGATGGGATACTCGATCGACTGGCGGCGCGAGTTCACGACGATCGACAGGATGTATTCCAAGTTCATTTCATGGCAGTTCAGGACGCTCCAAAAAAAAGGGCTGATAGTGCAGGGGTCGCACCCGGTGGGATGGTGCCCGCGGGACCAGAACCCCGTGAGCCAGCACGACACGATGGGCGACGTCGAGCCCGATTTCAACGAATACACCGTAATAAAGTTCAGGTCCGGCGACAGCATACTGCCGGCTGCCACGCTCCGGCCTGAGACGCTCTTTGGGGTCACCAACATGTGGGTCAACCCGGACGTCGACTATGTGCAGGCGCGAGTCGACGGCGAAAAGTGGATCGTGAGCAAGGAAGCGGCAAGGAAGCTGGAGTTCCTCAACCACAAAGTCGAGATAGTCAAGACGATCAAGGGCAAGGAGATCATTGGACAGAGCGCCACAAACCCGGTCAACAATTCTGAAGTCCCAGTCTACCCGGCGTCGTTTGTTGAAGCCGACAGCGGCACAGGCATCGTGATGTCGGTGCCTGCTCATGCCCCGTACGACTACCAGGCGCTTGAAGATCTGAAAAATGACAAAAAGATCCAGCAAGGGTTTGGCATATCTGTTGACGCCAGCCCGATAATAATAATCGAGTCAGAAGGATACTCGGGCGTACCTGCCGGGCAGGCGATCAGGCAGGTGGGCGCGACCGGCCAGAATGACGCAAAGCTGGAAAAGGCGACAAGCGACCTCTACTCACACGAGTTCTATAAGGGCAGGATGATGGGCAACACGGGCAGATTCGCCGGCATGGCAGTGGCAGCTGCAAAGAACGAGGTCAAGCTGGACGTCATGCAGTCGGGAGCGGCAGGCACGATGTACGAGCTCGTCAACAAGCCGGTGAAATGCAGGTGCGGGGCAGAATGCGTAGTAAAGCTGCTGAGCGACCAGTGGTTCCTGGACTATGGCAACAAGGAGTGGAAGGGGCTGGCGCACGAATGCGCGACAAAGATGGACATTGTGCCGCAGGACATCAGGCAGGAATTCGACTATGTCATCGACTGGCTGCGGGAACGGGCGTGCGCGAGAAAGTCAGGCCTCGGCACGAAACTGCCGTGGGATCAGGAGTGGATAATTGAGAGCCTCTCCGACTCGGTCATTTACATGGCCTACTATGTCATTGCAAAGTACGTCAACGGCAAAACGATAAGCGACGAGGGCATCACCGACGCGTTCTTTGACTATGTCCTGCTTGGAGCCGGCAGCCCCGATCAAGTCGCAAAGGAATGCAAGGTCCATGCTTCGACAGTAGAGCAGATCAGGAAAGAGTTTGCGTACTTTTACCCTGTCGACTCGCGCCACTCTGGGCGCGACCTCGTGCCAAACCACCTCACGTTTTTCATTTTCAATCACGTCGCGATATTTGGCAGGGAAAACTGGCCGCAGCAAATAGTGGTCAACGGCTCTGTGCTGATGGAAGGCAAAAAGATGAGCAAGTCGCTTGGCAACATCATACCGCTGCGCGCCGCAATCAAGGAGCACGGCGCCGACACTATCAGGCTTGCGATGCTGGTGTCGGCGGAAATACTGCAGGACGCCGATTTTTCGTTTGACACCGTCAGGGGCATACGGTCAAAGCTGCTCGGCATCTTTGAAATGGCTGAAAAATGCGGCAGGCCGCAGGCGGCCGGCGCAGAGCTGGAAGACAGGTGGCTTGCTAGCAGGCTCCAGCGCGCAATCGCCGAAACGGCGGCGTCGATGGACAGGCTGAGGGTGAGAGAGGCGATACACAACATACTCTACTCGCTAGAGCAAGACCTGCAGTGGTACATGAAGCGAACAGCTGCCAAGGGACGCGACAACGTCACCGGGACGCTCGCCGAGTTCCTCGATATTCAGGTCAGGATGCTTGCGCCGTTTGCGCCGTTCACCGCAGAAGAAGTGTGGGAGCGCATGGGCAACAAGCAATCGATAGCGGCCGCGGGCTGGCCTGCGACCAGGGAGGACAGGATAGACCCGGTCGCCGAAGAGTCCGAGTTTATGATTTCCAGCCTGCTCGCCGACCTCCAGAACATTGTCAAGGTGACCAAGATGACGCCGGCCAAGATCGCCATATATACTTCTGCGGGATGGAAGGCGCAGGTCTACCGGGCGAGACTCGCAAACATCCTGGAAGGCAAGACCAACTTTGGAGAAATGATGAAGCAGCTGATCGCAAACCCGGAAACCTCCAAGGCAAAGACGGACCCAAAGATGGTGCAGAAAATGATGGAAGACATCCTGTCGACTCCGCTTGAGGCAAGGAACAGGCGGCTGAAATTATCAGAATTTGACGAAATTGCCGCGATAAAGGACGCCGCATCGCTGCTGTCAGCCGAAATCAACAAGGCGCAGATAGTCGTCTATTCTGAAGAAGATCCGGCGAAATACGACCCAAAATCAAAGAGCAAATCTGCAAGGCCATTCAAGCCAGCCATATACATGGAATAGTCAGACCCTTGCCCTCTTCTTTGCGACGACCGACGCGGCCATGTACAGCACAAAGCCGCAGACCACCATCACCACGCCAAAGACCGCGACCGCTTCCCTTTCGCTGTACTGGCCAAACGCTGCCAGCAGCGCGCCGATTATCAAAAGGCCGATGCCTATGCGGGCAAACCCGGACATCTGCACCTTTTTCTTTGACAACGGCAGAGCTAGGCGCAGCCGTTAGATAATGTTATGTTTTTATTGCATCTTCTAGCAGGATAAAGCATGAAGATCGCAGTCGTCGGGATCGGGGTGGCCGGCGCTTACCTCATGAACAGGCTGGGCGACGATCACGACAATCACGTGGTGGGGTTTGAGCGGATGCCGCAGGACCAGCACGACGCCGTGTGCGCGTGGGCCACGTGCGAAAACGTGATGGCCGGCCTCGCGAAAAACTGCGGCCTGAATTTTGACGACTATGTCCTCCACGACGGCCGGCACATGAAAGTGGACCTCGGCAACAAGGACAGCGTCGACATCAAGCTCCGCGGCATGGTGAGCTATGACAAGCTGCAGCTGATACAGGACATGATAAAGGGGACGGAGATAAAATTCGGAAGGGCTCCGCGGAAGGACGAGCTAGAGCCGGACTTTGACATCATTATCGACTCGACCGGCTTTCACCGGAACTACCTGCCAAGGGTCGAGAACGAAATGTGGATACCCTGCGTGCAGTACAAGGTCAAGTATCGGCCAGGCAGGGAGCCCTTTGAAGACTTTTACCTAAAGTCGTTTCCCTCAATGTCGGGATATTTCTGGTACTTTCCACTCGGCAACGGCTACGCGCACATTGGCGGCGGCGACTTCCTAAAGAGCCACAACCGCTTTGTCGGCGAATTCATGAACAAGCACGACTGTGAAGTGATAAAAAAAGTGGGCAGGCCGGTCAGGCTGACCCCGCCGGCGAGCTGCGAACCGTTCACCGACGGGAAAAAGTCGGTGGGGGTGGGCGAGTCGATAGGCACCGTTTATCCATTGCTTGGCGAGGGCATCATCCCGTCTACCTGGTGCGCAGAGCTCTTTGTCAAGAACATGCACGACCTGCGGGCGTACCGCGAAGCGGTGCTTGAAAAGTTCAGGATTTATTCGCTTGTCTTCCGGTTCATACAGCTGAAAATAACCGGCAAGTTCAGCATGGTAAAGCACGGGATGGACATGCTCAAGTTGTACCAGCACATGAAACGCGAAGAGGAGCGCTACGGCATGGAGGTCAGGATGGCCGACATGCTGAAGGTGTCAAGAATCTAAAGCTTTAAAAATCGAACAGGAGCAGTGAGGTTAATGAGTTCAGCCAGCGACCCGTCCAGGCAGCATGAAATGGCTGCCATGGAGCAGAGGATCAACGACATGGTCCAGCAGTCAAGGATGTTTGAAGCGTACATGAATGATGTCATGACGCGGCAGGTCACGGTAACCAGGTTAATGGAAGAGGCCCACTTGGCTTCGGCTACGATCCAGAACATCACTTCCGAGTCTGAAGTTGAGTCGCTAATGCCGATGGGGATCGGAGTCTACGTCAAGACCATGGTGCCGCCGATAAAAAAGCTGCTCGTGAACCTTGGCGCCGGCGTTGCGGTAGAAAAGAACAGGGAAGACACCCTCAATTACGTTGAATCTAGGATAAAGGAATACGAAGTGGCGGCAAGGCAGCTTGAAGCGCAGAGGCAGGAACTGGCCATGCGCATGGATCAACTACAGTCGCAGATCAACCAGATGATACGGGCTGCACAGCAACCAGGCCAGCTTGGTTGAAAACTTATGTTTGACAAGCTGAAAAAGGCGTTTTCCAGCGCGGCAAAAGGCATCGGCCAGAAAGAGCTCACAGAGCAGGTCCTTGACGACGCGCTCTTGGACTTGCAAATCGCGCTCTTGGAAAGCGACGTGGCGCAGGAAGTCGTCGACGACCTGTCGACAAAGCTGAAAAAGGAATTGCTCGGGCTGAAACTTGAAAAGAGCCAGGACGCGGCCCAGATAGTCCAGTCAAAGCTGCAAGCCGCAGTCGCCGAGATATTTGCGCGCGCCGGCAAGCTCGACCTGGTCGAAAGGATAAAGGCGAAAAAGGACAGCAAGGCCGGACCGTTTGTAATCGTATTTCTGGGCATCAACGGGACCGGCAAGACAACGACGGTCGCCAAGGTCGCAAACCTCCTTCGCAAGGCCGGGTTTTCTGTTGTAGTAGCGGCAGGCGACACGCATCGGGCCGGCGCAATCGAGCAGCTGGAGCAGCACACAAACAGGCTCTCGCTAAAGATAGTCAAGCAGCGTTACGGAGCCGACCCGTCCTCGGTCGGCCGCGACGCGTACGAGCACGCCAAAAAGAACTACCTCGACATCGTCCTGATGGATACCGCCGGCAGGATGCAGACTTCAAAGAACCTGATGGATGAAATGGGCAAGATCGTCAGGGTAGTCAAGCCGGACGTAAAGCTGTTCATCGGAGATTCGCTTGCAGGCAACGACACAATAAACCAGGCAAGGGAGTTTTTCCAGTATACCAACTTTGACGGCGCGATACTGACCAAGATAGACGCGGACGCAAAGGGTGGGTCCGCAATGTCAATCGCGCACATCACTTCAAAGCCGATCACGCACGTAGGGATCGGGCAGGGCTACGACGACATTATCCCATTTGACCCGGACAAGTTCATCGAGTCGTTATTTGGAAGCGTCGGCGAAGTGAGCGTTGAGAACCTGATGTCGATGCCGCGGCCTCCAGAGCCGGTCAAAGCTGCGCCGGAAGAAGTGCCCAAGGTCGAAGAAAAGGAAGAGCTCCACTCACCTCAGCCCTCCAAGCCAGTAGAGCAACCACGCCCCGCGATCGCCGCTCCAAAGGTGGAGTCCCGCGAGCAGATGCAAGAAAAGCTGGTGCCTAAGCCGGTTATGCGAGAGGAGCCAAAACCTGCGCCAAAGCAAGAGTACATCTCCACACCTCAGCCGCCAAAGAAAGAGGAGCCTTTGCCGCCCAAGATCGAAGAGCCGAAGGAAAAGAAGGGCAAGTTCGGCCTGTTTGGCAGGAAAAAGACCGACGAGGATCGCAAAAAGGAAGAAGACGAGAAGCGCAAGCGCGAACAAGAGCAAGCAAGGGAAGGAGAAGAAAAGGCAAAGCTGGAGGAAGAAGAGCGCCAGAGGGTGGAGAAGGAAAAGGAAGAGAAAAAGAAGCGCAAAGAAGATAAAGACACCGACAAGCAAGAAGACAAGGTAATATATCTAACAGATGACGACATTGAAGACCTCCTTAAGTAAAAAAGACGTGCTCAGCATAGCAGACCTGAGCGCGCGAGAAATCAGTTCGATCCTGGCACTGGCGAGCAAGCTCAAGCGGGAGCAAAAGGGCGGCAAGTCACGGCCGCTTTTGCGCGGAAAAACGCTTGGCATGATTTTCCAAAAGCCGTCGACCCGCACAAGGGTCAGCTTTGAAGTCGGCATGTACCAGTTGGGCGGCGACGCAGTCCACCTGAGCGCAAGCGACATACAGCTGTCCCGAGGCGAAACGATCGAGGACACGGCCAAGACGCTGTCGCTGTATCTCGACTGCATAATGGCCAGGGTCTATGACCACAAGGACGTCCAGACGCTCGCCGACTATGCTTCAATCTCGGTCATCAACGGCCTTTCAGACGCGTTCCACCCATGCCAGATACTTGCAGATCTTCTTACGATACAGGAGCGCAAGAAAAAGCTCAAGGGGCTGAGCCTGGCGTGGCTCGGGGACGGCGACAACGTGTGCAACGACCTCATGCTTGGCTGCGCAAAGACGGGCATCAGCATGACAGCCGCCTGCCCAAAGGGCTACGAGCCGCTTGAGGAAGTGGTAAGGCTCGCAAAGGCAGAGGGCAAAAAGACGGGCGCCGACATTGCGGTAACGGAGGACCCGGCAGCGGCGGCAAAGGACGCAGACGTCGTGGTCACCGACACTTTTGTGTCGATAGGCAAGGAAGGCGAGCGCGCGACGAGGGAGGCGGCCTTTCTGCCAAAGTACCAGGTTAATGCCGACACGATGAAGCTGGCTAAAAAAGACGCGATATTCATGCACTGCCTGCCTGCAAAGCGCGGCATGGAAGTGACAGCCGACGTGATCGACGGTAAGTCGTCAGTGGTGTGGCCGGAAGCCGAAAACAGGCTGCACGCGCAAAAGGCGCTGCTCTGCCTCCTCATGAAGGCCGCCTAGCTGCTTTTTGCCGGCGCCTTCCTGCGCCGGGTATACCATACGCCGGTGCCGGCGATAATGCCGGCAATGACACCAATGCTGATTACCGTGAACGCGGACGACGCCTGCTCTGAAAACCCACTCCACGCCTCGCCGAGATAATAGCCTGCAAGCGTAAGGATGACGCACCACACAAGCGAGCCGGCAAACGTGTAGGCGACGAATTTAGCAAAGTTCATCCTGCCAATGCCGGCCGGGATCGAAATTAGTTCGCGGATGCCGGGGATCATGCGTGCGATGAAGACTGCCGCCGGTCCATACTTTGTGAACCATCTCTCTGCCTTTTCGATCTCTTGTTCGCTTACCCTGACGCGCCTGCCAAACCGCACGATGGCAGCCCGCCCGACCTTCATGGAAACAAAATAGATCAGCACCGCCCCGGCTGTCGAGCCGAGCGCGCCAACCGTGGCCATGCCCAGCGCGTGTTCCAGCCCCAGCCCTCTGCTCTGGGCGGTGAATCCCACCAGCGGAAAGATCACCTCGCTCGGGATTGGAGGGAATATCACCTCAAGAAACGCCGCCGCAAAGACCGCCGGGTAGCCGTACTCTGCTATCAGGCCTGTTATGGCGTCAAGCACGCCGCCTAGGAATCCGGCGGACGCCAGCGCAACGACAATGGCAGCGCGCATTGTTGCCTCCTATGGGGGCAGGGGATATATTTTGTACCTCCCCCTCCCCCCGGCGTGCTTGCCTGGTTATAAGCGGCCTTGACGTCCTTGCAGCATTTGACCTGCAAGAACATTTGCGTCAGGCTGGCCCCGGGCGGAGGCAGGATTCAGAACCCATACCAGCAGGGGCTGAGGTACTGCCGCAGGTGCGAAGTCTATCTGAGATGCAGCAACAGCCACTGCCCCTGCTGTGGGTTGCATTTGAGATTCACGCCTGTGGACACGCTTGCAAAGGAAAAGCTGCGGCTGTTCCTCAAAGGCGAATGAGCTGCAAAGCTCACAAAATTTTCAGAAAGGACGTTCCAAGCCTCGTGAAATTAAAATACCTCGGCCCCAAAAGATGTGAGGTATGGCAAAAATACTGGTTGGTAAGGCTTCTGAAATTGGCGAAGGCAAGATGACCCACGTGACTGCGGGCGGCAAGGAGATACTCGTCGCAAACGTCGGAGGTCAATATTACGCCACCGGCAACACCTGCAACCACGCCGGCGCCGAACTCCACGAAGGCGAGCTCAATGGAAAGGAGCTGAAATGCCCATGGCACGGCGCAAAATGGGACGTCACCACCGGCAGCATGACGTGGTTCCCGCAAAAGCTAAAGGACCTTGGCAAGTACAGCGTGACGGTTGAAAACGACGTGGTGTACGTAGAGGTATAGTCACTGTTCTTTTTTCACGACTGGCGCCGGCTCTGGCGGGTCTTTTCTGTATGCCATCTTGAGCCATATGGGCGTGATTATTGTAGTCGCCGCGACCATAATGATGACCGCGGTGTAAATGTCGGCAGACAGCGCGCCGGCCGATGCGCCCACGCCTGCCACAATGAGGCCGACCTCTCCTCTTGATACCATTCCAATGCCCACCTTCATAGACTTGGCCCTGTCCTTCATGAAAAGCATGGCCGGCAGCCCGCAGCCTACAAGCTTTGTTCCGACTGCCACGGCTACTATTATGCCCGTAAGGTAGAGGACGTCGAGGTTGACGCCGCGCAGGTCCACCTGCGCGCCAATTATCGCAAAGAACAGCGGCGCGAAAATGATCTCGAGCTTGCCAACGTATTCTTCGATCTGCTTTATCACGCGCGTGCTTGCGACTGCCATGCCTATGGCAAATGCGCCCACGATGGGTGAGAGGCCGGCGAATGCGGCGATGCCGGCGGCTGCGAAGAAGGAAGCTGTCACCATGCCCTCTATGCTGCCCTTTGACTTCCATAGACGCTCCACGTGCAGAACCCTCGGGACTATGAATACCGCGCCAATGAGCAGGGCTGCAAATATCCCCAGTATGTAGAGTATGAGCAAAGTGATCTCGACAATGTCGGGAGTGACGTTCCCGGTCTGCACCATCGTCGTGACGACTGACAGCGCGGCTATGGCAAGGATGTCGTCCACTATAGCCGCGCCCAGAATGAGGCGCGCCTCTTTTGAGTGCATCCTGCCAAGTTCTGTCAGCACCTGGATAGAGATCGCAATGCTGGTCGCAGTCAGGGCGGTTGCAATAAGCATCGACTGGAGCGCCCCAATCCCAAACGCGGTGAACACATAGTACCCGACGAAAAAGGGGACGACGACACCCAGCGAGCCCACAGTGAACGACGCCACCCCTCCTCTGAGGAATTCGCGCGGCGTGATGTGCAGGCCGGCCACAAACAGTATGACGATCGCGGATATCTCGCCAATGTGGCGCACTGTTTCGTCAAGCACGACCAGCGGCCCGCCGTTAAAGAGCGGCAGGCCGCCTATTGCAAAGGGGCCTACGATTATGCCTGCAGAGAGCTCGCCCAGAACGACTGGCAGCTTGATCCGGTGGAACAGCTCTGCCATCAGCTTGGCGGCAAAGAGCAGTATGCCGAGTGAAATTATCACGTGCAGAAACGTCGATTCTATTGCCATGGTCCCGCCCGCTATTTTTTCAACTTTCGCCTTACGGATTTTACCTTGTCGTGCAGCGTCTGGGCCTTGTCGAGGCGCTCGTCTATCCTTACGGTGGATATTATGCGCTTTGCGCCGGCTGACCTGGCTGCCTGGTGGGCGGCCCCGACTGCCAAAAGGACGCTGCCCAGGTCCCTGGCCTCGACCTGCGTCCCAAGTGCCGTAAGGTTGGCTTTGATATTTTTTATTTTGCGAATAGCGTCAAATGCAGCGGCTACTTCCTTGCTCATGCTGGTGTCGCGGCTCCCTGGGATTGGTACGATGCTGATCTCCGCATGCACGGTCATGACGCCGTTATATGGAACGCCGGGTATAATAATTGATGCAGGCGCGGCCAAACTTTACTTTTTATTATCGGGCAGGAATCAAGCAGGTAGTTGGAACTGGACGAATTCCTCTCTTCACTGCCGCAGTCCATAGTCACGGGAGATGCCGTCTCGCTCCCTGACAGCGTCGTCCGCAGGATATTCAAGTTTGCAAAGCTGAAAAAGAGCGACGTGTTCTGTCACCTCGGCTGCGGAAAGGGCAACACAGTCGCGATTGCGACCAAAGAGTTTGGCGTAAAGAAATCAATCGGCATCGAGCTTGACAAGGCGACGGCCGCCAAGGCACGAAAGCAGATCGCCGGCATAAAGAACGCGGAAATAGTCAACGCCGACATCCGAAAGGCCGACATTTCAGGCGCGACGATCCTGCTCTTCTGGTTCAACGACCCGGAAATGGTCGACGTGATGGCAAAGAGGTTCAAGAAGCTAAAGGACGGCGCCCGGGTGATAACGATATGGGCGCCGCTTGGCATGACGCTGCCTGACAGGATAGACTTTCCATTCTTTGTGAGCAAAAAGCCGTTCAAGCGCGCGAGATCGATCCGGCAGCAGATAAAGGCGATCTACAAGACCGACTGCATCGACTTTACGGCCGCGTGGCTCCTTGCAGAGCGATACATTGACGCGCTTGAAGTGGTGCCCGGCGAGTACCGGCGCTTTGTCAACATGCTGCAGGGGATGGTGATATGGATAAACGCGTGGAACATGGGGGTCGCCTGCGAAGACGAGGTCCCGCCGCCTGTCCAGACCTACGTGGGGATACTGAAAACCTTCTTTAGCATAGACCTGAGCGGCATGATAAAACCGCAGAAATAGCCTGCATGCCTATCATACTCATGCATTTCAACCTGCTGTCGGACCTGAAGTCGTCCCGCTACGGATTATTTTAATAGCGCATGCACGAACCTACGCAAATGGACGCCAGGGTAAAGAAGGCAATGCTTGAGAAGATAGGCGAGACAGTGTCAAACGTAGGCGAAATTTCAGAAATCCTGCAGAGCCTCGGCCACATCCCGGTCGAAAGCAGGGACGACTTTGCGCTTGGCATCGCCATTGGAAGGATATACAATTCGTTCCACTACCAGACAAGGCGCGCGCTAAAGCGTAACGCCACCGAGGAAGAGTTTGACGAGTTCCTTGACATCCTGGCAAAAAAGGCCGGCGAAATAAGAAGCGCGCTAAAGCAGCAATAGCTGCGCCCGCCCACATCTCCGGCAGCTGGCAGCTAAAACCTTGCCCGAGAAGCTCGGGCGGAGCGTGGACACTCTGAAAATCTTTTTAAGCTACCAGCTTTCACTCACACAAAGCTTGTCTCCCGATGTAGAAATGGTCCTGTTGACGCCCGATGAAATCAACCGCTTTATTTCGACGCTAAAGTCCCGCTACGCCGGCCCGGTCGTCAAGAAAAAATCTGTCCGAGCCAGACCCGCGTAGGCAAGAAGTAAAAAGAAGCAGAACTCGCTTCTATGACTATTGAACTAAATCGATTAAATCCGCAGTCCATTTTAAAGTTATGTGCTCATAGGAGACAACCCAAAGATTATAACTACAAAGTTTATGGTACAACTCGCAGAGATGGATATCAAGCTCGGCAGAGTTCATCACAACCTGTCAGTTCCGTCGTTGGTCGAATTGATTATCAATCGAAAGGAAGGTGTCCTCTCTTCAACCGGCGCCCTCTCTGTCAAGACGGGAAAGTTCACCGGCAGGTCGCCCGACGACAAGTTCATCGTCGACGACGAAGTCGCCCACAGCGCGGTAGACTGGGGCAAGGTCAACCACCCGATCTCCGAGGAGAACTTTGACAAGATATTCCGCGGGATGAAGAGCCACGTCGAAGAAAAAGAGTTCTTTATCTTTGACGGCTTTGTGGGGGCAGATTCTGACAGCAGGCTGCCGATAAGGGTGATCAACAACAGGGCGTGGCACAACCTCTTTGCCAGGCAGCTGTTCATAAGGCCCGATCAGGAAGAGCTTGAGAACTTCAAGCCGGAATTCACGCTCCTCTCATGCGACGACTTTGCCGCCATCCCGGAGGAGGTCGGGACCCGGACCGAGACTTTTATCATCATTAACTTTAAGAAAAAGCTGGTGCTGATAGGCTCGACTTCGTACGCAGGCGAGATCAAAAAAGCCATGTTTTCAATAATGAACTTTGTCCTGCCAAGGAAGAATGTCTTTCCAATGCACTGCTCTGCCAACGTGGGCAAGGGCGGCGACACGGCGCTGTTCTTTGGGCTGTCAGGCACGGGCAAGACCACGCTGTCGGCAGACCCGGACCGGCGGCTGGTAGGCGACGACGAGCACGGCTGGTCTGACAGTGGCGTGTTCAACTTTGAAGGGGGGTGCTATGCAAAGTGCATCAGCCTGAAAAAGGAAAAAGAGCCGCAGATCTGGAACGCGATCCGCTTTGGCTCCGTGATGGAAAACGTGGTGATGCGCGACGGAACGAGGGAGCCGGACTTTGACGATGGCAGCCTGACTGAAAACACGCGCGTCGCGTATCCTCTGGACTACATCGACGGCGCGGTGATCCCAAGTGTCGCCGGCCACCCTAAAGTCATTGTGTTCCTGACTGCTGACGCGTTTGGCGTCATGCCCCCGATTGCCAAGTTGACAAAGGAAGGCGCGATGTACCACTTTATGGCCGGCTACACGAGCAAGCTGGCCGGGACCGAGCGGGGCATAACAGAGCCCAAAGAAACGTTTTCGCACTGCTTTGGCGCCCCCTTTATGCCGCTGCATGCTTCAAAGTATGCTGCGATGCTTGGCAAAAAGATAACCGAGCACGGCACGCGCGTGTATCTGATCAACACCGGCTGGACGGGCGGGCCCTACGGCGTCGGCAAAAGGATGAACCTCACATACACGAGGGCGATGGTCAGGGCGGCGCTCAACGGCGAAATAGACAAAGTCCCGGTAAAGCGCCACGCCATTTTCAACCTCGACATGCCGACGTCGTGCCCCGGCGTGCTCGACGAAGTGCTCGACCCGCGTAACACGTGGTCAGACAAGGACAGGTACGACGCGTCTGCAAGGCGGCTGGCCGCGCTATTTGTCAAGAACTTTGAAAAGTTTGGCAGCGTGTCAAAAGAGATAGTAGAGGCAGGCCCGAAAGTATAAAAAGAAAATGGTAGCCCGGAGCAGATTCGAACTGCTGTCTCCAGGTTTCTTTTCTCTAGTAAGATCCAGAGCCTGAAATCCCTAGCCCTCAACCTTGGAGATTGGCCACTAGACGACCGGGCTAACCAAAAACCCAGTTGCATCTCCTCTATTTGACTCTAACGCTTTGTGTTTACTTCCCTTATGACAAGGCCGTATTCAAGCGCCGCCCTTTTCCTCATGTAGGGGATAAGGCGGTAGTGGATGGAGTAGACATTCCTGTCCCTTGCGATGATGTTCTTTATCAGGAGCGAAACAAAGCCGCCGGCAACCTTTGAAGGCGCGATGCCGCTTTCCTTGCAGAACGCGTCCCTCTTTGCGTGGTATTCCTTGAGCGTGAAATAGGACCTGTTGACGTCGAGCACCAGCGGCCAGACGACGTTTTCCCAGACCATCCTGCGGTTCTCCGTGGATGAAGCATGCTTGCCCTTGCTTCTCGGCACCGGCTGCTCTTCCAAGGGTCGCTCGTGCTGAGGGCTGAGCAAAGTGGAGTACATTTAAACTCCCGGGTTTATAATTTATGGCAGTGCAGCCCGAAAGCTCGGTCAGGGATTCGCTTGATCTACTTGCAAAAAAGTGGAATGTAGATCCAAAATTGTACAACCTCCAGACTGGCGGGCGCGACGACGTGGTTGATACGCCGGTGAGCGTCGGGGGCGTGGTGTTCCACATCCCGGCGCTGTCAAAAGACGGGCTGTATGTTTTGTGGAAGTGCCTCTGGCCCGACTGCCACAACTGCTGCGAGCGGCAGGGCAGGCTGCCTCTGACAAAGGACGACATTGGCAGGATAGCGAAAAAGGCGGGCTATGACTCAAAAGCCGAGTTTGTAAGGAACGAGACCCGCATCTCCAGCTGGCAGGAGCAGGAAGCGTTTGGCAACGTGATAACGACGCTTAGCATGATCTCGCTCAAGAGAAAGCCGGACGAGCGGGAAGAGGAGGACGGGACCCCGCTCCGCTGCAGGTTCCTTGACGACAAGGGCTACTGCGGCATCCACCCTGACAAGCCCGGCGTATGCTGGCTCTATCCGTTTGCATCGTGGCTTGAGGCCGACTCACGGGGTCAGCCGGTGGCGCACGCCACGTTCCAGTTCACGGGCGACTGCCCAGGCTTTTACCTGGACAAGTCGATAGACGGCATGATGCCGGTGCTGCGGGAATATTCGAGCAAGATCTATAGCTACAACATGGCGGTGAGCAGGACGACGCGGGAGAATTACGGCTTTGTCAATTTCGTCGATCTGCGAAGGGACTAGTCGCGCACAATCCTGGCTTTCATGCGAAGCGCCGGCTCATTGCCGTGGTCCTTGAAAACGTGGTCGACATATTCTTCGTAGCTTGGAAAGAAAGCGTCGCACGCAGGGCAGACCACGTGGTACACCATGATCTGCATTGGGCGGCCTGGTATAAAATGAAAAAGGAGGTTACCTGAACCTCTTGCCTACTTCGTCCCAGTTGATCACGTTCCACCAGGCGGCGAGGTAGTCGGGGCG
>DASTTF010000095.1:0-10130 GCA_035760305.1 Nitrososphaera sp. | reverse complement strand
CGCCGTACGTCATGAAGAAAATGCCACGATCAGGCCTAGCGACGCATTGCTATTATCGCTTTTGAAACTATTTTCTGATCAGTGCAGTATGGCCGTGGCGTACCTTGCGGCAGAGTGGATAAAGACAGGCGACTGGAAGACGAACACGAATAGGGCTATTGCCAGCGACGATGACTTTGCAAAGTCCTGAAGGTATTTCTTTAGCTCGCTGTAGCGATTCCTGATCGTCACTTCCGTGACCCCGGCCGCGATTGAAAGCTCTTTCTGCGTCTTTACCTCGCGGGCGTTCAGGCAGGCGATGTAGAGGACGGTCGCGGCTATACCCATCGGGCCCTTGCCCGCAGAGACCTGCATGGCGACGATTTCGCGCATTATCTTTATGGCCACCCTCTTTGTCTTTTCGCTGACGCCGGCCTTGTTTGCGATCCTAGTGATGCACCTGGCGTGATCTACCGCCGGGATCTGAGGGTCAAACGTGCGCACCAGCACTCTGTAGTCGCGGGAGATCTTTTTGCGCGGAACGTTGCCGGCAGCCGCGATTTCGCTCAACGTCCTTGGGTTTTCCAGCTCTCGGCACGCAAGATAGACAGAAGCGGCAATGACCGAGGACACCGTCCTGCCCTTTATCATCCCGGTCCTGCTTGCCTTTCTGTAAAAGTAGGCCGACTTTTCGACTATGGCATCGGGCAGCCCGAGGCTTTCCTTCAGGTGATCCAGCTCTGGCAGCGCCTGCTTCAGGCTCCTGTCGTTGGCGGCCTGTATCCTAAAGTCCCACACCCTTATCCGGTTAAAGTTCAGCCCGTTTGCCTTTGAGCTGCCTATCGACGTGAGCAGCCCCTTGTTGGGGCGGGCAAGCGAAGTGGGTGCGCCGGTCCTGCTCTTTCTGTAAAACTCATCGACGCTGAAGGCGCGCCAATCCTGTACGGCCGGGCTTTCGATCCTGTCAATCACAATCCCGCAGCGGCTGCAAATAACTTCGCCGCATTCGTGATCTGTCACCACGACCTCGTTCTTGCATGCAGAGCATACAACTGACGCTTGCATATGAGGTGATCAAAATAGCGCGCCGGGAACATAAATAGCCATCGGGCAGAGCTACTAGAAATATTGTAGTCACGCGTCGGCGAAGCGAAAGTCTTCCTTTACAGTCACCAGCACGACGTGGGTGTTGGTGCGCTCGACGTAAGGCAGCGAAAGGTCCCTTTTGACAAAGTCAGAAAGCTCGGCTCTGCTCTTGAACTTGGCAATGATCGTCATGTCGGTGAGCCCTGTCGTGTCGTAAACCGCGCACACGTTTGGGAACTTTGCTATCTGCTTTTCAAGGTCGAATATCTTGCCCTTGGTCGCGGTGATGTCGATTATGGCAGTCAGGTCGTAGCCCAGCTTTTCGTGATCCAGCATGGCCGAATACGACTTGATTATGCCTTCCTTTTCCAGCTTGTCGACCCTTGCAAGCACGGTTGGAGGCGACACTCCGATCTCCTCGGCCACCCTGCGGTACGACATTCTTGCGTCGTGCAACAGCCTTTTGAGTATCTTTACATCTGTATCGTCCATGCCTTACCGCGTGTGGATTGGATTAACAAATATAAAGCATTTTCTGCTATGATTTAACATATATAAGTATTTTATATGTTATACCTTATATCCTACAAGCAATAACCATCCTTATGACGCTAAAGGATTCGCTCGAGCACGGCGCAGACAAGACGGGATTTGAAGATGCTAAATTTGTCCAGATAAGGTATACCGACGTCCCCGGGAGGTTCCTGGCAAAATACATTGCCAGCGACAGCGGCGACTATTTGCGGAACGGTGTCGGCGTGGACGGCTCGTCGGTCAGGGGCTTTGCAAAGATAGACGAATCTGATCTCTTGCTTGTCCCGGACAGGTCGACTTTAAAGCTGGCGCCCATGTCAAACTACAAGGTCGCCACGGTGATCGCCGACGTGTACGAGGGCTTTGGCAGGGGCAGGCTTGTCAGGGACCCGCGGCACGTTTCGCAGCTCATGGAGGAGCACCTTGCGCGCGAAGGGCTGTTGTGCCAAGCGGGCCCCGAGGTCGAGTGCTTTATTTTTGATGACATTGCCTTTGGCAAGGGCGGGCCGGAGATCATGTCGGCAGAGCGCGTCGGCAAGTATCCGATCAGGAGGAAGGGCGGCTATGACGCCCCGCCGTTCCAGGACTCGCTCATGGAACTGAGGTTTGAAGTCGCCGAGATACTGAAAAAGAACTACCTCATCAGCGTCACGAACATGAACCACGAAGTCGCAAGCAGCGGCCAGATAGAAATCAACTTTATGCACAGCACGCTCACAAAAGCCGCGGACAACGTGCAGGTGTACAAGGACACCGTAAGGAGCGTGGCAAAAAGGCACAACAAGGTTGCAAACTTTATGCCCAAGCCGGTCTTTGACGAGAGCGATCCGAGTGGCAGCGAAAGCGACAACGGCTCCGGGATGCACGTCAGCACCAGCCTGTGGGCAGGCGCGACCAACGTCTTTTACGACGCGGGCGACGGCTATGCAGAGCTCAGCCAGGCGGGCAGGTACTTTATCGGAGGGGTTCTGGGCCACGCGCCTTCTCTGGCTGCGCTCGTCGCCCCGACAGTAAACTCATACCACAGGATGGTCCCCGGCTTTGAAGCTCCGGTCTATGCCGCCTGGTCGAGGGGCAACAGGTCGGCGGTGGTGCGCGTGCCGGTGAACGACAGGAACAACGCAAAGTCAAAGCGGATAGAGTTCAGGGCCCCGGACCCGTCGGCCAACCCGTACCTCGCGTTCTCTGCGATAGTGGCGGCGGGACTCGACGGCATGAGGAAGAAGACAGAGCCCGGAGACCCGGTCAACGAAGACATCTACAAAATGTCCGACTCTGCCAGAACCGGCCGCGGGATAAAGTCGCTCCCCGGCAACCTGCAGGAGTCGCTTGAGGCGCTAAAGAGCGACCAGGACTACCTGAAGCCCTGCTTCCAGGGCGACCTGATAGAGACGTACGTCGCGCTAAAGCAGGAAGAGGTCGCCTACGCCGGGTCCAAGGAGCGGCAGTTCATGCTCTATTACGACGTCTAGCTGGCAGGAATGAATTATCCTGCCTCGGCATTTTTCTTAAATGTCGAATCAGATTGGAAGGAGCAAGACTTCTATAAGGTCGAACGAGCTAGCCGGCTGTGGGCAGGCAGGCCGACATTGACCGGATGCTAAAAGAGCTCCACGTTTCGTACCTGAAGGATAACGAGCACGATGAAGGCGACCTAATCTACTACCGGATCAACTACCGGCTCGCAGACACATTCGGCATGACAAAGGAAGAGGCCGACAGGCTCCACTCCACCTACCATGCGGCCAGCCCGCGCGAGGTCTCGCAGGGCTACTGCGAAAGATGCAACAAGGTTGTGACGATAATCCCGGTCATTTACGGCATCCAGGAAAGCGACATGGAAAGGATGAAGGCCGCGGAAGCGAAGGGCAGGCTGATAATAGGCGACACTGCTACCGTGAGGCAGGGGTCAAAGGTGCCGATGTTTGGCTGCAGGGAATGCAGGGCGCTCCTGCCAAAGTACGGCGCGATCTAGTCGAAAAGGTTATTGCCCCACTTTGAATAGAATTATGCGGTGCAAAACCCCACCAACGCCTTCATTTCGTTTGGCCTGCTGATTTCAGTAGTTGGAGGCTCGTTCTACTTTGTCTCTGCCAACGCTCCAATAAAGCCGTGGACGGGCATCACCGAGGGAGGGTTCCTGACTCCAGACGCAGCCGAAGTGCTGGGACTGAGCCAGGAGCACGGCTTTTTGATATTCACGATTACTGAATCAAGCCCTGCAGACAGGGCAGGATTGAGAGGCTCCGATGATGTCTTTGTCATTGAAGATCGGCAGATACCGATCGGAGGAGACATTATCGTCAGCATGGACGGCAGGCAGATTAACGTGATCGACGACGTTTGCGGAGTCCTGGGGCAAAAGCAGGTCGGCGACAGCGTCAGGTTCGAGATATCAAGAGATGGCGGCTTGCAGCAGGCAAACGTATTCCTTGAAGAACTGCCGCCGGGCGCGACGACCATGTGCTGATTGCAGGAACATAGAATGCCCGTATCCATGAATCGCGTAAGAATATTCCAAAAATCTTAAAGCATTGTGCGCATATCGAATTGGCATGTCGACATCGGCTGCACAGATTCCAAAGTGGAGCATGGAAGCGGATTACGTCGAAACGTGCAATTGCGACTATGGCTGCCCGTGCAACTTTAACGGCTTTCCCACGTACGGCTTTTGCAGGGCGCTTGTGCTCTACCACGTCAGGAAGGGAAGCTACGGCAGCGTCAGGCTCGACGGCATCGACGTTGTATTCGCGGCGTCGTGGCCCAAGGCCATCCACGAAGGCAATGGCACGACCCAGCTTTTCGTCAGCAAAAAGGCGACGGACGATCAGAGAAGCGCGGTACTGAACATTTTTTCCGGCAAGGCCGACGGCGACGGCCCGTTTGCGCTGTTTGCCGGGACGTTCAAGTACGTGCTGGAGCCGCAGTTTGCAGACATTTCAGTCAAGATAGACGGCAAGAGGAGCAGCTTTTCGGGGCCAGGCGTGATCGACGTCCAGCTGGAAAGTTTCAAAAACCCGGTGACAGGCGAAGAGCAGGACACAAAGATCCAGCTCCCAAAGGGATTCATCTGGAAAGTCGCAGACGCGGCAAAAAGCAGTATGATGCGAATCCTCACTCCGAGCCTGAACTTTGACGACTCGGGCAAGAACGCGTTCTATTCTGTTATCGAATACAAGGGCCCTTGACGAAATCTGTTTGAGAACAAGTCCCACGGACGCGGGCAGGTGTCTGAGCCGAAACCCAAACCCTTGCTCGTTGCCCGCGGGATCTGGTTAAGAACAATACGGTATTTTACGGTATTCGCGCCAGCATAGAGCTTGCTAATAGAAAAAGCCATCATTTGATATTTCAACAAGCCAGCCTACATTATGGCAGGAATGCTTCACTGCCCCAGGTGCACAGGCGAGCTTGTAAGTTACAGGGAGACGGTCCTGATTGGAGGAGTGAAGGGGTGGAAGTGTGTCTTTTGCGAAAAGTTTTACCGTATTGAAGAGCTGGTGCTGGCCATACTGACGGTGTAGGTTAAAAGAACCGCTGGAAGAGACCCGCTATGAACCCGCCGCGGAGGAGGTCTCCCGCTATAAAGAGCCCGATGGCCGCGGCAAACGTCAGCACCCAGACCAGCTTGTTCCAGCCAAAGATTTTCTGGCCGTCCAGCCCCATGAAAGGTATCATGTTAAAAACGGCGATGAGCCCGTTGAACCACACGCCGGCCATCAGGATCGGGCTTGCAGAATCTATGGCTGCAAGCGCCATGTAAGAGACGAGAAACCCCGTCCCCATTGCTAGGTTGATCAGTGGCCCTATCCACGAAACCTTGCCGCTGCGGCTCTGGCTGAGGTTGCCGCTGACCCAGACTACCCCCGGCGCTATGAACTTGAACGGAAAGAACGGCAGAGCCGAGATCGCCGTCATGACCGCCCCGTAGAACAGCACCCTGAACTCTGCCCACGCCCTGTAGAACTGGGCGAGGAACTTGTGCCCGAGTTCGTGAACGAGAAACGCGCTGACAAAGATTGCAAGCAATTGCACGGAAGTAAAGTCCAGCTGCAGCCTGAACCCGTAAATCGACATGCCGACGACTGTCACAAGGACCGTCGCTATCGCCAGGTGGAGGACTTCGGTCTTTGAGAACCGCAGGTAGATCACGTCATACAGCGCGGACCTGATGCGCTCCTGCGGCAGGCCTTCCCTCCCATGAATGTGCTCCAGAAATTCTCGGTCCCTTGCGGGCTGCTTTAGAAAATCTTTCAGAAAGACGCAGTTGTGGTTTGGCGGCAGCCTGTGGGCAGAACAAAACGCGCCCTCGCAGTAGCGGCATTTGAACGGGATCATCTCTTCGATACCACAAAGGTCGCAGCGCATTTAGTGCAATATCCTGTACGGCACAATCACTATTAAATCAAGATGTCGCGTTTAATCGTCGTCCTCTTCGTCGTCATCGTCGTGTTTGTGTCCTTTGCTCTTGTTTTCATCATCGTCATCTTCATCTTCGCCGTCATCGTCTTTTTCTTCCTTTTCGTCATCGTCGTCCGTGACTCTATGTAGCAGGTCCATGACGCGTTTTGAAATCGTGTCTTGCTCTGGCTCCTCTGGCAAATCGTCATCTTTCTGCTTGTCTTCCGATGTGTCTGAATCGTCTTCGGTTTTGTCGACGTAAATGTACACGGGCTTCTCTACTTCTTTTTCAATGTACACCGGAACTTCTTTTTCGACCTCGACGGTCCTGTTGATGTACACCGGCTTTTCGACTTCAATCGTCCTGTTGATGTAGACTGGCTTTTCCACCTCGACCGTGCGGTTGACGTACTTGATCCTCTCAATGTACACCGGCTTTTCAATGATTATGGGCTCGGGCGCTTCGCTTGCAGTCGTATCGGCCGCCGCAGGCACTGACCCGTCTGAAGACGCATAGGCAAACAGTATCGCAGACCCGGCGATGACGCCGGCCATGACGAGGGCGACCATCAGGCCGTGTAGGCTCTTGTCCCGGTTGTCGCTTTCTTTTGGGCCGCTGCGGCTCTTGCCAAGGTCGGTCATTGACAGAATAGAGTTGCCCTCAAAGTTATTATCGCATATCGCCGCGCAATCTGGAAGATTTGTACAAGCTGAAGATCAGGTCAACTGCTAGGAAAGTTTCTAGACTTCAAAGGGCATCTCGCGTATCTGCGCGTGACCAGCCATCTTTTCGTGGTCGCTCGCGTCTGACTTGAAGAGAAAGACTGTCCTGCATCCGTTGCAAAAATAAACCCTGTCTAGCTTTTCAACTGTTACCCCGGCCCCCGCTGGCAACATTCAACAGTCCTCTGCGCCATTAAAGCTATAAACGCTGTGGATTAACAATATAGACGCACAATAGGAAGAATGTTTACCCTCAGTGTCCTGGCGATTAAAGGCAATAGCCGGCGATCAAGCACTTTTTAAAACCCTGATATATAGATAACAACAACATTGGACAGGCTGCAAAAGACCCTCCTCATTGCGCTGATCTCGACGTCGGCGGCAGCCTGGGCTGCGTCGCAGGCGTTCCAAGCAGACATGATGAACGCCATGATGGCGCCTTCCAGCGCCCTCTCTGTGTCGCTCTTTGTGGCGGTATGGACAGCAGGGATGGCGGCAATGATGTTCCCGGCCATATCGCCTGTCGTCCTGCTGTACAACAGGCTTGTCAAGGACGGCGGCAGCAATCCCGCCTTGGTAGTCGAAGGCGGCAGGGGCCCGTACTCGGTCAAGATGTCGTTGTTCGTGGGCTGCTACCTTGCAGTGTGGGCGCTGACAGGGCTCGTGCTTCTCCTTGGCTGGTCCCTGCTGCTAAACAATGCAGTCGCGGCGACAGGGCTGTCAGGCGCTATTTACAGCGCGATACTTGTAGCCGGCGGCGCATACCAGTTCAGCCCGCTCAAGGCAAGGTGCCTCGGCTACTGCGAATCGCCCATGAGCTTTTTCATGAGAAAGTGGAGGAACGGGACCGCCGGCGCGGTGACCATGGGGACATACCACGGCCTGTACTGCCTCGGTTGCTGCTGGCCTTATTTCCTGATAATGGTGGCGCTCGGGTGGATGGACATACTCTGGATGGCGCTCTTTGCCGGGATAATCTTTGGAGAAAAGATGTGGTCGCGCGGCATATGGATCGCGAGGGCGGCGGGAGTCGGGTTTGTCATCGCCGGCATCGTCGTCGCGCTCGGCGTTGTAGACATTTCAGGCGGCCACGGCGCCATGATGGATGAGATGCAGGCAATGGACATGCAGGAACCCGGTGCTGCGCAGGAACAGATGGATATGCAAGAGCCGCAAGATCAAATGTCTGACGGCAGCATGTCAGGCATGGACATGTAGTCAAGGATTGTCTTTTGCATCTTGATCTGGCTTTCTTCTTCATGCGCCGAAACAAGGTTCGTGACCCGCAGACCGACTTTTCTGATGGCAGGGGCAGGATCGTCAAAAGAAAACCTGCCGAGCAGCTGCTCGATCACCGAAGAGATGCTTTCGCGCCGGGCCTGCAGGTCGGGAAACGACGTTTCGCGAGTCTCTATCGTAAAATCCGACCTGACCAGCTTTACCCCGACTGTTCTGAACATGTAGCCGCGCCGGACAAGCCTGTCATAGATCTCGTCCACCAGCTCGCAGAGGTAGACGAGTATCCGGTCCCTGTCCTTTGTAAACTCGTCCAGCGTGTGCTCGGTGCTGAGCGAAACGTGGTCCTCCCTTGGCTGTACTGCCTCGTCTTCAGAGCCGGTTGCCACCTTCCACATCCACAGCCCGTTCCTGCCAAACCTCTCCGTCAGCTTTTGCACGTCGCAGGCCGCCAGCTGGCCTATGGTTTCAACGCCAATGTTTTTCAGCGCCTGCCGCGTCTTGGGCCCGATCCCCGATATCCTTCCGACTTCGAGCGGGCCGAGGAACCCGGCCATCTGCTGCGGATGCACCACAGTGAGCCCGTCAGGCTTTTGAAAATCAGACGCCATCTTTGCGACTGACTTGCACGGCGCGACGCCGATTGACACGCGCAGGCCGCACTGCTCCCTTATAGTCGCCTTTATCCTGGCGGCGTGCCCGTGCGGGTCGGCCGCGGCGCTCCTGCTGCAGTCGAGAAACGCCTCGTCGATGCTGGCCTGCTCCAGCACGTCTGCAAATTGCCCAAGAACGCCCATGATCTTCTCCGATGCCTGCTGGTAGTACTGAATGTCCACGGGGCGCAGCACGAGGTCGGGGCATAACGCAAGCGCCCTAGCAAGCGGCATTGCAGACCTGACTCCGAATTTTCTCGCTTCGTACGAGCACGAAGAGACGACGCCTTTTGTTATCCTGTCCCTCTGGTCAGTCATTATCACCGCGTGCGGCCGGCCTGCAAGCGCCGGCTCGCGCAGCTCTTCGCATGAGGGGTAAAAGGCGTTCAGGTCGACGCACATCACCACCCTGTCCGCCCACGCCTCCTTCTGGAGGATCGACGGCGCCGGCAGGTGGCTGGCGTACTTTCTCTCAGGCAGGCCCAGCAGCTTCAGCACCCTGTTGACCCTGTCCGGGTTGTCGACTGTTATCGCCGCGAATTTGAGCCGCTCCTGCTCTGCCTGCTCCTTCACTTTTTCGATCCATGCCCTGTCGTTGCCGCCTGCCAGGTGCAGGCAGACAAAGTCTGAAGTCACCACGGGGTCCGGGTGCCGGTCAGACCACGCGGCGGCAGCGCCGCGCCTCCTCAGGATGTTGTAAGTCATGTCCTGGAGCCACGACGCGTGGTCAAATTCCACCGCGGCAGAGTAGCTGCTGTCGGCGCACGCGGCGAGAATTTTGTCGAGCCACTCCCTGTCCTTTAGCAGGTTGGGCGCAGACATGCGCACCACCACTGCGAGAATTTTTTCTTTCATCGCGGCAAGGCCCTCCAGGAATTCTCCTAGCAGCCCGCAGTCAGTTGCCTGTGTCGAGACCCTGACTAGAAAGCGAAAGTTGTCCGGCGTCTCTCCGGCCCACCTCCTCAGCGCGTGGGCCTGCACGGCCTGTACGCCGACTGCCGCAAGGTCGAAAATGCGCGAATAATATGAAAGATATTCCCGCGGGCCGAGCGTTGCAGGGTAAAAGCCGGGAACCCAGCTCCCGTACCTCCAGCCCGAGCACCCGATGAAATACCTTGTCAAGCACCGCAAGCTATGGGCGATCGGATATAACCACTGCAGCACTAGCCAGAGAGGGGGAGGCTCTCGATGTCTGTCAGGCGGTTCATGTTGATGTTGGCCGGCACCCTTTTCCTCTCGATGCTCTCCACCTTTGGGTGGCATGAATAGCAGTAGCCGCACCGGAAGCAGATGTGGGGCGACCTCTTGTCGCACCACCGGCAGTGCCCGTACTTTAGCTTGAGGGGCGAGAGGAACTCATGCATGCATAGATAATTGTCGAATCCACCTAAAAGACCTTTATGAAGTCATGACCCATGACAATTTACTATAGAATTGGCAGAATCGTGCAATTTTTCTATCCCTGAAACGAGGTTTTTATAGACACGTGTCGTCAATTAGGCTCAGGTCAGAGCCGTG
>DASTTF010000094.1:0-4270 GCA_035760305.1 Nitrososphaera sp. | reverse complement strand
GTTGTCGCTAGCCAGGCCGCCTTGGATGATAAAGATGCGCTCGATGCATTTTGTCGCGCTTGTGGCCGCGTTCGCCGCGTTCAGCGTAGTGGTCGCTTCTGGCGCGACCTTTGCAGCCGATGACGCGGCGAGCCGCTACTTCAAGTCGATCCACGGCAACGCCGGCCTCGACTCGGCAATGGTAATGATCACGTCGATGGGCGACGTCACCACGCTCTTTATCTTTGGCATCATTATTACGATAATCCGGCGCACGAGGAAGGCCGGTATGATTTTCCTAATCGCGCTCGTCGTCATCGTCGTCCTGGTGATGTACATGAAGCCACTGATAGGCAGGGAGATCCCGCCCTACGGCTTTGAGCCGGCGGGGCCGCTGGAAGGTTTCAGCATCGAAAACGACAGCCTCGCGCCCTTTGCGGCCGCATTTGGCTACCCTTCAGGGCACGCCTCCCGCGCGACCGCGCTCGCCTTCATTGTGGGCTTTGCACTCTACCAGAAATCAAAAAAGGCCGCCTATGCGATGTGGGCATTTCCGGTAATCATCGGCATCACGCGCCTCTACGTCATGCAGCACTACCCGACCGACATCATTGGCGGGTTCCTGTTCGGGGGGATGATTTCGGTGGTGCTGGCCAGCGCCATGAAGCTCGACCAGCCGTTCTTTATGTCCCGGATCAAGGGCAAGGAGGACAGACCTTCTCAGCCCGGTGGAAATCTTTAATTCCGGTCAGAAGGTATTACGATCAAGATGGAAGCGTCCGCTCTGGTAATGAACATCGCCGGCTCAGAGTGGATCATTATCATACTGATGGGCCTCATCCTGCTCTTTGGCACCAAAAAGCTGCCCCAGTTCTCGAGGACGATCGGCAAGGCGATGGGCGAGTACGAAAAGGCAAGGGACGCGTTCCGGCGCGAAATGGAAGAAGCCTCAGACCCTGCAAGGAGCATGAGCAGGATGCCCAGGATCACGGGCCCCGTTTCCACCGAAAGGGAAAAGCTTGAAACAATAGCCAGCTCGCTCGGGATAGACGACTATGCCGGGCTAACAGACGAGCAACTGCGCATGCTCATATCAAAGAGAATGACGAGCTGATACTTGCTTAAATAGTTCCGCCAGGGGATGTCCGCTACAATTTGCACATAAAATTTATAATATTATCTTCTCCAGACAATGCTCATGCTAGAGGCAAAAAGCTCTACAGCATCGATCAACCCATTTGAGGTTGCTCTCAAACAGCTTGACGAAGCGGCAAAGCTGATAAAACTAGACAAGGGTTTGCACCAGGTTTTGGCACACCCAAAGCGCGTTCTTACAGTTTCGTTGCCGGTCAAAATGGACAGCGGCGAAATCCGCGTCTTCACCGGATACAGGTCGCAGCACAACGACGCGCGCGGCCCGTACAAGGGCGGGATCAGGTACCACCCACAGGTCAGCATAGACGAGGTCAAGGCCCTGTCGATGTGGATGACCTGGAAGTGCGCGGTAGCCGACATTCCCTACGGCGGCGGCAAGGGCGGAATCATCTGCAACCCGAAGGAGATGTCAAACGGCGAGCTTGAGCGCATGACCCGGCGCTACGCCTACGCCATCGCGGACATTATCGGCCCGCACACCGACATTCCCGCGCCGGACGTCTACACCGGCGGCAAGGAGATGGCGTGGATAATGGACACCTACTCTGCCCTCAAGGGCAACTTTGTCCAGCCTGAAGTCATCACCGGCAAGCCGA
This sequence comes from Nitrososphaera sp., assembly GCA_035760305.1. Lineage (GTDB taxonomy): Archaea > Thermoproteota > Nitrososphaeria > Nitrososphaerales > Nitrososphaeraceae > Nitrososphaera. The sequence continues at coordinate 2,540 of DASTTF010000094.1, read as the reverse complement.
TCGCAATCGGAGGCTCGCTTGGAAGGAACGAAGCAACAGGCCGCGGCCTGTGCTTCACAGTAAGGGAAGCAGCAATGAAACTAAAGATAAACCTTAAAGGCGCGACCGTCGCGGTGCAGGGCTTTGGCAATGCCGGTCAGTTTTCTGCTCAGCTTATGGAGGAGCAGGGAGCCAAGCTGATCGCCGCGTCCGACACCAAGGGAGGCGTCTACAACAACAATGGCATCGAAGTCGCCGCACTTAGAAAGCATAAGGAAAAGACCGGCACTGTGGTGGGATTCCCCGGCGTCAAGTCAATAAGCAACGAAGAGCTGCTTGAAACAGACTGCATGGTGCTCATACCGGCGGCATATGAAAACCAGATAACGGGCAAGAACGCCGACAAGGTGAAAGCGAAAATAGTGGCGGAGGCAGCCAATGGCCCAACCACCCCTGAAGCAGACGACCTGCTGTTCAAAAACAAGATCATGGTTATTCCAGACATCCTCGCGAACGGCGGCGGAGTGACAGTATCGTACTTTGAGTGGCTCCAGAACCTGCGCAGGGAATACTGGACCGAGGCCGAGGTCAACGAAAGGCTCGACAGGAACATCACGAAATCGTTCCTCGACACCTACGCGACGTCGGAAACGCACGGCGTCAACATGCGCAAGGCAAGCACGGTGCTTGCGGTGAACAGGGTAGTCGAAGCGATTCAACTAAGAGGACTCTGGCCTTAAGCCAGTCCTTTCTTACTTTTTCAAAAGCATCCGCTATTCAGTGAAAAACTAAAAGAAGAAAAGGTTTACTCGGTGCTGAACGAGTGTCCGCACGAGCAGCTCTTGGTCACGTTGGGGTTGTTGATCTTGAAGCCGGAACCCATCAGGCTCTCGATGTAGTCGATGTTGGCCCCCTTCAGATACCTCTGGCTGTAGCTGTCGAGCAACAGCCTTACGCCGTTCTGCTCAATGACCTTGTCGTCTTCGTCTGGCTTTTCCTCAAACCCCATGCCGTAGGACAGGCCTGAACAGCCTCCGCCCGAGACGTACACTCTCAGGTAAAGACCCGCGTTGCCCTCCTGCTTCATAAAGTCAGCAACCTTCTCGGCTGCCTTTGGGGTTATCGTTACTGGTTGTTCCTGAACGCTTTCCATCGACGTACTTTGACCGTTTTAATATAATAAACTTTTGCCCCTCCAACAGGGCATTATTTGGGGGTCGCCGTCCTGCTACTTGGCAGCACCCGCGCAAGCACTAGATCAAAAGAGCCAATGCGGCTGCTTCCAGGACCCTTTGCCCCTTCAAGTCTTTTATTCATCTTGTGCCACCATCACTGTGCCCACCGTGTTTGGATGGACATCGCAAAAGTACTGGATTTCGATAAGAATGAAGGCGCAGAAGAAAAACAGCAATGAGCTGTTTTGACACGATCTAGTTTTTACTTCGTGGCTTCAGCTGTTGCTTCTGCCTTTGGCTGCTCCTTCTTTTGCTCGGCAGGGGCAGAATAGTTCTCCACGAACTTGACCGTCTTGACCGAAGGCACGAACTTGAAGACGTCGTTTGCAACCGCCCTCTTGATTATCTGCAGACCTTCCGCGAGGAATGCCTCTTCAGGGAGCTCAATCTCTAGGTTTGGCGCGACCAGGTTGACCTTTACCTTGCTGTCTTCGAGCCCGGTCCTCCTCCTTACAAGGGCTGCTACCTTTTCGCTGTCCGAATCCAGCTTTTTCATGACGTTGACATCGTACAACAGAGTCCTGCCTGCAAACCTGTGGTTAAAGTCGACCTGGATCCTGCCAGAGCCGACATAGCGGACAATTGCTGTCCTGTCGTCGACTTCAATGACGTCGCCGACTCCTACTTCGTCCGCCTTGTCGCCCAGCTTGCGCTGCGGGATCATCCTCACCTTGTTCGGGTCGCGCTCGCCAAAGCCCTTGTCAGGAGTGACTTCGACGTTGAGCTTGTCGCCCACGCTTGCATTTCCGAGCGCCTCGTCAAGCCCCTTCAACACCCAGCTTTCGCCCACCGACACGAGCCGCGGCTCGTACTTGCGCGTCGGGTCGTAAAGCTCGGCCGCCTTCTTGGCCTCTTCTTCGCGCGTAGTTTCGAAAACTTCGTTAGTATCTTTAACCCTAGCAGTGTAATCCACCAGTACGAGAGAACCCTTTTCCAACGGCATAGAAAACGGCTTCTGTTTCACCTTATATCAACTTATCATCATGGGTCCTGATTCTGCTAGCCTGCTGCTGTCGTCAGCTGACACTTTTACGCGGACAGCTCGCGCTTGACAATCGCCAACAAGTCGCCGATAGAGACTGGCTTTTTGATCATGCAGCTCGCTTCTATCGAAGGAAACATCCTTTTGAACTCCTCGTGGTACACCTCAAATGCAGTCAGAAAGCAGACTTTGACTCTGCCGTCTATCTTTCTTATTTCTCGATACAGCTCAAAGCCATTCATTTTTGGCATGCTGATGTCGGTGATTATCAAGTCGTACGCGCCCGCCCTGAAATTCACAAGCGCAGATTCGGGACTGTCAAACGCGTCTGCTTTGAATCCGTG
>DASTTF010000093.1:0-10784 GCA_035760305.1 Nitrososphaera sp. | reverse complement strand
ATGTATTCAAGCCCTACTTCCCTGAGCGCGCCCTCTATTATCGAGTCCAGTATGTTCCTCCGGTTCTCCCGCGTGTCCTCCATTTCGGCGAGCTCGAACTTGCTCGACTGGTGGATGCAGTGTATGTCGCAAAAGCGCGGGATGGCCTTGACGCCGTAGGCGATAGAGCGCGTGCGTTCGGCTTCGCCTATCATCATCTCCATCGAGTGCACCGACATCCTGACGCTGACGCCCTTGTCGTGGTTGACGTCGTGGTGGGCGCGTGCCGCCTGGGTTATCTTGGCTATCACCCTCACCATAAAGGCAGGCAGCACGACGTTCTTTGCGTCTGCGATCCTCGACTCCTGCACGATGATTAGCATCTCGTCTTCCACAGTCCTCGGGTAGTGGGTGTCAACGTGGCTCCTTAGCCGATCAAACAGCGGCTCGATTATCTTGCCAGAGTGGGTATAGTCGATTGGGTTTGCAGTCGCGATTATCTTGACGTCCGGCTTGAACACCGCGGGGTATGCGCCGGTGGTGAACTTGCCTTCCTGAAGCACGCTCAGCAATGATACCTGCTTGCGCGGGTCGAGCACCGGCAGCTCGTCGATGCAAAGGATGCCGTGCCTTGCCTGCAGCAGTTGCCCGGCAGAATATGACTCCATGCTGTAAAGCTCCACTCCCTTCTTGGCGATCTTGATCGCGTCTATCTGGCCGACAAGGTCCTTGACTGAAATGTCAGGGGTCGACAGTATGTACTTGTACCTGTCCGCGCCGGCTATCCAGTCTATCTTTGTCTCCAGCTTGTTCGCCTTGATGATGTCTTCGCATTCCGGCGACACGGTGAACTCGGGCTGCGTGCGCACGACTTCAGAATCCGTAAGGAGCGCGGCCAGCTGGTCTTCAGGGATCGTGGTTGGGATGTCGTTTGTCACCGTCCCCCTCACAATTGGAATCGGCGAGAGGAGGCTCTTGGCAATCGCCTCCGCTATCTTTGTCTTTGCCTGCCCAATCTGGCCGACCAGCAAGAGATCGTGGCCTGATAAAATCGCCCTGTTGACCGCGGGGATGACGTCGTCGTCGTAGCCGATGATGCCTGGGTACGGGTGCTCGCCCCTTTTCAGCTTGGCAATCAGGTTGCCGCGCATCTGCTCTTCGACGGTGACGTGCTTGTAGTTTATCTTTAACAGGTCGCCTAGCGTCTTTACCTGCTTGTAGTCTTCTGGGACGCCGGGCATCATTTCGGCATACTTTGGCCTTGAACTGTAAGAGCGGCGGACCGCCTCCTCTATTTTCGCGCTCATGTCGAGATGGGAATGCCGCGGTCTTGTCACAAATTTAAAGTTTATAGAAATCAGTGGTTCTCGATTGCCAGTTCCAGCTGCCTCTGGTACTCTTCAAAAGCCAGCTCTTCTGCAGTCTTGTGCTTTGTCGCCACAAGTTTCTGCGCGCCGGCGTCCTTCTTGCTCGTCATCCTTCCAGTATCTCTGCCGGCAGTCAGCTTATAATGCTTTACATGAAGCAAAACGCACCATACAACCAAAAAATTTGACAAAATTGCTTTAGAGATTCGATATTGGATATCTCAGTTCCTCCTGCCGGCCGCTTTGTTGCAAATATTGCAGTGTTTCTGCGCGCCGCATCCAGCATGGTTTTTATTGCCGAGTTTGTTTCGTGATTAATGAATTTGTCCGCTTCCGAGTACAAATACATCCTCAGAATCGCCGGCAAGGACATTGACGGCAGCAAGAAAGTGATTGTTGCCGTCAGCGAAATTAAAGGCGTAGGTTACAATTTTGCGCAGGTTTTGACCCAGATTCTTAACATCAGCCCGGACAAGCGCGTCGGGTTTTTGACTGAAGGCGAGATCCGCGAGATCGAGCAGGCGATCGCCGACCCCACAAAGGCAGGCGTCCCGCTGTGGTACCTTAACAGGAGGAAGAACATGGACACTGGATTGAACCAGCACATGATAACCTCTGATCTTGATTTTGCAGCTACAAACGACGTCGAGCGCGAAAAGACGGTGATGAGCTGGCGCGGCTACCGGCACATGTTCGGCCTGAGAGTAAGGGGCCAGTGCACAAGGACCACCGGCAGGAAGGGCGGCGCAGTCGGCGTAAAGAAGGTCGCATTGAAGCCCGGACAAGTACCAGGGGCACCCGGCGCGCCAGCTCCTGCAGCGGGCGCAGCAGCCCCGGCGGCAGCCGGCAAAGAAGGAGCCAAGCCAGCAGCTGGCGCGGCCCCGGCAGCGGGAGCGGCACCAGCTGGTGGCAAGCCAGCGGCGGCAAAGGAGCCCGCAAAGAAATAGGTGTGGTGCTAGATGGGAGATCCTCGTAAGGCAAAGAAACTATACCGCAGGCCAAGGATGATCTGGACCACCGACCAGCTCAACGCCGAACTCTATATCATGGGCTCGTACGGCCTCCGTAACAAGCGCGAACTGTGGAAGGCGCAGACCGAGGTCGCAAGGATCAGGAACCAGGCCCGCGCGCTTTTGGCGGTATCCGCCGAAGCGAGAGCAGAGAAGGAAAAGAGGCTGCTGAACTTTTTGAACAGGCTGAGCATGACAAAGGAGGGGGCATCCCTTGATGACATTTTGAACCTCAAAGTCGAGGACCTGCTGGAGCGCAGGCTACAGACAATAGTCATGAGAAAATCGGGCACAAAGTCGCCCTACCAAGCAAGGCAGGCGGTGAGCCACGGCCATGTCTCGATAGGCAACCGCAAGGTCAACATCCCCGGCTACCTCGTCAAGGCGGCAGAGGAGCCGCAGATCCTGCTCCACATCGAGATGGTAACCGCGGCTGTTGCGCCCCAGCCGGCGTCATAAGCCGCTTACGATATCCACGTGGTCTATTTTTCCGTCAGAGTTCATGTCAAAACCCTGAACCACCAGCGCCCAGTCCTCTTCGCCGCTGTACTTTTTCAAGACCTCTTCGCTGTAGTTTGTGAGCGCAATGACCGCGGACTTTGTCCCGGCCGACCGCACGCCGGCCACCACTATGACGCTCGAATTGCCGTCGTATGGGTTCTTTATCTTTGCAATGAGGCCGTGGTTGTCAAGGCCGTAGCGCTTGCCCGACCCGTCCACCAGGCCCGACCAGAAGTTCTTCTCGTCAAACCTTACAGGCAAGTACCGGTTGAATTCCGCGGTGACGATGTTTGTCCCCGGGCCCCCGATCGAGATCAGGTTGTTGCCGGTGAGCGCCTTTTCCGCCTTGGAGTCGACGTCGAGCTTTACCACGAATTCTGAAGGTGCAACGCCGGTGATGCGCCCCAGGAAAAAAGCAAGGTGCACCGCATAGTGCCCATCCCTTGCAGACGACTTGTACGGGCCGTGCGGGTCTGGCGCGCCCACCACCAGCAGCCCCTTGAACTCGCTGCCTGAAACAAAGTTTTCAAAGAACCTGGCCGCGCCCGGGTGGCCGCCCACGGACATGGGCCCGAGCTTGCTCTCTCCCCAGTTCATCTCGATCCCGAATGCAGGGCTTGTCGCCTGGTAGAGCCGCGCCGTGCCGCCCCTGACAAAATTTTTCCCGACTTCGTCGACGGCGCCGATCTTGACCAGCTTGCGGATGTAATAGTAGGCGCTCTGCTCGTAGATTTTCAGCTCCTTTGCGACCTGCGCGGGATACGTCGGTCCCTTTGAAAGGAGCTCCATTATGCGCCAGGCCACCGGGTTTGAAAGGACGCGCATCCGCTCGACATCGCGGAACACCACGATCTTTTTGGCTGATGCCTGCCCGTCTTTCTCTGAAACCAGCCTCTTTTCCAATCATCATAAATGCAACATACCGCTATATAACATTATGTAGCGGTATAAAGCTACATTGCGACACCCCTTAACGAACCACTATGAAATATTGTATAACGGTAGTTTCCAGAGTTCAATGGTAGTTTTAAGCATGAAAAGGCTGCTTTGGGTAGATTGTGTTCGATTATCGGCTACAGGGGCAAGAACGCCGCGGCCCCGATCCTGGTCGACAGCCTGAAGAGGATGGAATACCGGGGCTATGACAGCGTCGGAGTCGCCACCTTTGACAGCGGCAGCATCCTTGTACGCAAGGGGACCGGCAAGGTAGTCGAAGTCAACAAGAACCTGAACCTGGACCAGATGGCCGGCAGGATCGGCATCGGCCACACGCGCTGGGCGACGCACGGCGGCGTGACCGACAAGAACGCCCACCCGCATTCAGCGTGCAAGAACGACATTGCCGTCGTCCACAACGGCATAATAGAAAACTACAAGGAGCTCAAGGAAGAGCTCGCCAGCTCGGGCCACACTTTTGCAAGCGAAACCGACAGCGAAGTGATCGCCCACATTTTGGAGATTCATTATGGCAAGGGGATCAGGGAGGCGATGATCGAGACCTGCAAGAGGCTCAAGGGCAACTTTGCGTTCGTCGCGGTCTTTCAGGACGGCACGATCTGTGGGGCAAGGTACGAAGAGCCGCTGGTGATAGGCGTCGCAAACGACGGCTACTTTATTTCAAGCGACGTGCTGGGATTCCTGGAATACACCGACAAGGCGATATTCCTTGAAAACGGCGACATTTGCGTCGTCGACAACAGCAAGCTGGAGATATTTGATTTTGAAGGCAAGCCCGTCGCGCACCCGATAACGCAGGTGGCGTGGGAGCTGGGCGACATTGACAAGGGCAAGTACGCGCACCATACCCTCAAGGAGATAAACGAGCAGCGGCTGACGGTGGTGCACGCTGGAAGGCAGGACGAGGCGGTGATGGAAAAGTTCTGCGGCATCCTTGCCGGCGCAAAGGACGTCTACATCACCGGCAGCGGCACCAGCCACCATTCGGCGCTCATCTTCAAGCACATGCTGGCGCGCTTTGGCAAGATAAGATCCGAAACCGTGGTGTCAAGCGAGTCGCAGTATGCGCTTTCAGCTATGGACGGCAATTCGGTGCTGGTCGCCATTTCGCAGAGCGGAGAAACCGCAGACGTCCTGGACTCTGTCAGGCTCGCAAGAAACCAGGGGGCCAAGATTCTTTCGATCGTCAACGTCACTACGTCGTCGCTGGCAAGGGCAAGCGACGCCTGCCTGTCGACAAACTGCGGGCCCGAGATCGGAGTAGCCGCTACAAAGAGCTTTACCGGCCAGCTGGCGCTCATTTACAACATAACCGACAGGCTGTGCAAGGGATGCCTCGGCACTGAAAAGGCCGAGTTTGCGGTGGCAGTGGAAAACATTGTCGCCAACCAGGCGAGCATCATGAGGGTGGCAGAGCAGATGAAGGAGGCGCCGGACATTTACCTGCTCGGCAGGTCGCTCCACTACCCGATCGCGCTAGAAGGCGCGCTAAAGCTGAAAGAGCTCGCATACGTCCACGCGGAAGGCATAGCTGCAGGCGAGCTAAAGCACGGGCCGCTCGCGCTGATGGAAAAGAACACTTTTGTGGTAATGATAAACCCGCGCGACTCGACGTTTGGCGACACGATTTCAAACGCGCACGAAATAAAGGCGAGAGGCGCGACGGTCGTTGGCATTTCTGACCGCAACGACGACGTCTACGACTATTGGATCGAGATACCGCATCTCAATGAAGAGGCGTACTATCCGATAGTCGAAGTGATTCCGCTGCAGATACTGGCGTACCACATGGCTCTGGCAAAGAACGTTGATCCTGACTACCCGAGAAATCTGGCAAAATCCGTGACTGTCAGATAATTTTAAAGAAGAAAAAGAAAGGAAAAAGAGAGACGCTTAGAACTGTGCGTTCTCGCTTGTAGTTCCTGTCCTGGTGGAAGACCCTACCGGGACGTCTGGGAAGCTGTCGGTCATCCTCTGCTCTGCGACCGCGCCTGCCTCTGCCAGTATTCTGTCCACTTCTTCGCCGCTTGCGTCAAAGGCGAACGAGGTGTTGCCCATGCTTCCTGCGCTCATCATGATGTCGCTGAACACTCCGTTGATCTCTCCCAGTTCCCTGTCTACTTCTGGCATGACGCCTGACAGACCCGACCTCACTCTCGTGAGCGCGCCCATCGCCGGCCCGATTGCCACCATCACGTCTCCGAGGTCGATCGTTGATTCCAGCCTGAGCTGTATCTGTTCCAGCGCCATCTTTAGCTGCGAAATCATCTTGGTTGTCTTTCTCACCTGCGCGATCTCGTTTGATAGCATCTTGCCGTGTTGAGTGTCATGTCTCTGAAGAGCGGAAACTACTTGGTTGAAAAGCGACTTCTCCTTGCCTCGTAACTTTTCCAGAATGGTCTCTAGCTTTTGATTCTGCGCCTGTATCTTGTTCTTGGCAAGCTCGATTCTCGGTTTCAGTGGTTGCTGAGGACCGATGTTCTGCTTGATCCTCTCGGACATATTCTGCGTATTGTCCTTTACCCAGTTGCTGCTGAAGCTCGTCATGGCAACTAGCCGGTGAAAACGGCGTTAAACAGAAATGTCATAATTGAATAACCAACTGGTGATATTTTGTAGACATGCGTTCACCGATTATAGAACTAAATTGGAAAACCTATTAAATCCAATGCTTACAGGCTAGAGTAGCATGGTGAGGGCAAAGGCCGCGAAAAACGAGGGCTCTCAGGAAGAGGGACTTCCCGAGTGGGCCGAGGACGAGATAAAGTCAGCCCAGTTCGGCAAGCCCGAAACGATCTTAAGGACCGGTTACATCCTCGACATTTACGAGAGCGACTTTAAAGTCGACATACAGGTCTACGAGCCGATGCCCGACGGAAGGTCTATTGTCGAGGGCCTCGATGTCCCAAAGTCGATGAAGATTTCCGATTTCATGAAGGGGTTTGTGTACGAATTCAAGGTCAACGCGTTCACCGCGCCTCTCGGCGCCAAGGTGGTCGAACTGCTAAAGACAAAGTTTGCGCTAGACATGAAGGCGATCTACCGTTTTGAGCTGCACGAGCTCCAGCTGATGGACGTCGAGTCGGACTTGCCGGCTGCGTCGTCTTCTTCTTCCGAAGGCGACGACGAAGATTAATCAGCGCACCTGCCTGCGCGACACCGCTCCAACTATCGGCTGGACCACGTACGGCAGCGTGTGCTTGAACCACACCGCGCCCCTCGCGTAGAACGGGACCGTTATTTCCAGGCGCGGCGAGTTGGCCGCCGCCAGTACCGCTCTTGAAACAGTTTTTGGGTCGAGCGCCGAGCCTGTGTAATTTGCCGCCCTGCCGCCAAACGACTCGTTGTTGAAAAAGTTGGTCCTGACTGCGATCGGGCTCACGACTGTCACGCGGACGCCGGTCCCGGCAAGCTCGTGGTGGAGCGACTCTGAAAAGCCCAACATTGCAAACTTGGTGGCGCAGTACGGGGCAAGCCCGGCGACCCCAAAGCTCGCGGCGAGGGACGCGACGTTCACGATATGCCCCGACCTTCTCGCCAGCATCGAGTCGAGAAACGCCTTGGTGCAGTAGACCATCCCGTGATAGTTTGTCGCAGTCATGGACTCTATCTCGTCTATGCTCAGGGCCTTGACGCTCTTGAAAACGGCAAAGCCGGCGTTGTTAACCAGCACGTCCACGCGGCCAAAGCTGTCAAGGACGTCCCTGCCCATCCTGAGCACCTGCGCCTTGTCTGACACGTCGCACGCGTACGGGACGGCGTCGCAGCCAGGCGACGCGCCTGCCATCTCGCCGGCCAGCTGTGACAATTTTTCCCCAGACCGCGACACGAGGATTACGCGTTCTGCACCTCGCTTTGCAAAATCAATCGCGGCCTGCCGACCGATGCCGGAAGAAGCTCCCGTGACGACCACCACTTTGCCTGCAAATTTCATGTGCCCTTTTGCGCAGCGCTCGCTTTTCTCTATTTTGTCGCGCTGCCGTCTTCGGGCTTGTTGTCCCCGCCGGCCTGCGGGCTCAGGCTCGCGGCCGAGACCTTGCCCAGCGCCAGCTTCATTATGGCGACCCACATTATGACCAGCGGCACGTGGTACGTCGCGATCCTCCACGCGATTATAACCTTCAGCTGAGAGTCATTCACCACGTCGTCTAGAGTCGGTATCCCGCTCAGGTTCGAGATGTACGCCCACACGCCAAGCTCGGCGAGCCCTGACCCCCCTATGGTTATAGGCAGGCTTGCCACCGCAGTCGACGCCGACGTAGCCATGAGCGAGTCAAAGAGCCCGATGTCCGACCCGACCGCGTTGGCAAGCACCATGAACGATATCCCGTAAAAAATGAAGGCTACGAAGGTTATCGCCATCCCTACCGCAAACGTCTTGATCGCCCTTTTCGAGTTAAAGTTCTCCCGGCTCATCTTGCACAGGTCGGCGATGGCAGTGTTTGCCGCGCCGACCAAGTTCTCCGCCCTTTCTTTTGAAATGAACCTTTCCGCTATCCTCTGCGAAAACGAGGGCAGGCGCAGATTGCGCTTTGCAGAAAACAGCACAAGCGCCAGCCACACTGCAAACGTCGGGATGGTCACCAGTATGACCGCTATCCCGACGACGCTTCCGCCGTTGTAGATCGCGTACGCCCCCGCGATGAAGGCCAGCATCGAGCCTACAAAGACGTCCGCGATTATCTCCATCGTCGCCACCCACGCGGCCTTGCCCGGAGGCACGCCGTTCTTTGACAGCCACGCTATCCTGACGAGCTCCCCTCCCACATACGACGGCGTGGTCTGGGTCACAAACTCGCCGGCCAGCCTGGCAGAAACCGTCTTGGCGGTCGAGCTTACGTCGTAGCCGATAAAGCGCTTGATGAAATACTTGAACCTCACTGCCTGCAGCATTATCTTTGCGATGGCCGCGGCCGCCGCGGCCACAAAGGGCACGAGTCCCACGGCAAAAACGTCCTGCGGCGAGACGTTCGTGGTAAGGAACAGGATGATGAACGGTACCACGCTTGCGGGAATGGCTACAAGTCGCCAGTTCAAACTATGACTGCCTTTGCTGCTCGGTACTATAATAGTGTAAAGCAGATATAGATCAGCACGTTCTCTCCAGATAAGTGAATGCGATATTTATCACCGGCACGGCGGGTTCTGGGAAATCGCTTCTCACTTCCAGGCTGCTCCAGTGGTACAGGGACAGCAACGCGTATCCGATAGCCCTCAACCTCGACCCCGGCGCGGTCAGCCTGCCCTACGAGCCCGACATTGACGTGCGCGACTATATCGACATCGCGACGTTGATGGAAAGCTACGGCCTCGGGCCGAACGGCTCGCTCGTCATGGCAAGCGACATGATCGCGACAAAGATGGACGAGATCCAGAAGGAAGTCGACGGGCTCAACCCCGACTATGTCATCGTAGACACCCCAGGCCAGATAGAGTTGTTTGCGTTCCGGGCAAGCGGCCCGTATTTCGTTTCAAACCTGCACGCGGACAGCAAGGCCACGATATTTGCGTTTGACGGGATGCTCGTGTCGTCGCCGATCAACTATGTGTCGATATCGCTCCTTGCGTCGTCCGTAAAACTGCGGCTAAAGACTTCGCAGATAAACGTGCTTACAAAGCGCGATCTCGTGATAGACAAGTTGAAGGACATCATGGACTGGGCCGGATCCCACACGGCACTCGAGCGCGCCCTTGAAGGCGAAAAGGACGCCGAGTATTCGCTCCTCAGCAAGGACCTTGCGCGCAGCATGAGCAAGGGTGGCTTTGCCGCAGGCCTCGTTGCCGTCTCGAGCATCACGATGAACGGCATCGTCAACCTGTCTGCCGCGCTTGCGCGAACCCTTAATCAGGGGGAGGACGGCTAGGTGGCTGTGAAGTCCCGGACGGCAGTTGCGCCATGCTCCACCGCAAACCTCGGACCCGGCTACGACGTGTTCGGCCTCGCGCTTGACGCGCTGAAAGACAGGGTAAAGATAACAATGACGCATGGCAGCATGAAAATAACAATCAAGAACAACGATAAGGCAATCCCGGCGGTAGCAGAGTCCAACTCTGCCGGCCTTGTCGTAAAGAGGATGATGCGCGATTTCCACATCAACGACGATGTTGAAATCCAGATTACAAAGGGAGTGCCTGCCGGTTATGGCATTGGCTCGAGCGCGGCTTCGGCCGCAGCGGCTGCGATAGCATTCAACGCGCTCTACAACCTGAAAATAGGCAAGGACAGGCTCGTGGAATACGCGGCTGAAGGCGAGATCGCAAGCGCAGGCACAAAGCACTACGACAACGTCTCTGCGTCCCTGCTGGGCGGCTTTGTCATAGGGCACAAGGGGCAGTTCGTCAGGATCGAGCCGCCCAAGGAACTCTTTCTCGTGGTGGCCGTGCCGATTTCCATGCAAGTGCCTGAAAAAAAGACAGAGGTCGCTAGGAGCGTGCTCCCGAAGGAAGTGCCGCTGAAAAGCGTGGTGCACAACGTTTCCGGCGCCTCCACCATCGTTGCGGGCTTTGCGCTAAAGGACGTGGAAATGATAGCAAGGGGCATTGACGACGTCATAGTCGAGCCGGCAAGGAAGCACCTGATCCCCGGCTACGACGGCGTAAAGCAGGGCGCGCTGTCGGCGGGCGCGCTGGCAGTCACGATAAGCGGCGCTGGCCCTTCAATGATCGCCTTCCTGAAAGGCGGCAGGAATGCAAAAAAAGTCGCCGGCGCTATGGCAAAGGGGTTTCTTGAGGCCGGCGTAAAGAGCAGGACGTTTGCCTGCCGGCCGAGCAGCGGCGCCCGCCTGGCGTAGCTACTTTTTGCTCTTGTTCAGGAAGGCAGACATCATTTTCTGCCGGTCTTCGTGCGCAAAGCAGAGCGCCCAGCCATAGATCTCGAGTCTGAGACCGGTCTCGAGGTCCGAGTCCATGCCCCTGTTGACCAGCATCTTGCTCACCTTGACCGCGGTAAAGCTGTTCTTTGTTATCTCTC
>DASTTF010000092.1:0-2218 GCA_035760305.1 Nitrososphaera sp. | reverse complement strand
GGCATAATAAAATCGGTTGAAAGTTTTGCAAAAGGATCGATCAGTGAAGTTCACCGCGCGCCTTTCGGCTGGACAAAGTCTTTCAACATCAAGGTAAAGGGCCACCCGCTTGCGGAAAATGCCAAGGAGATAAGCAAGCAGGTGGAACACGAGCACGCCGGGCATTCACACGGCGAAAAAGAGTCGTCCGCCCTCAAGGCGGAGGAAAAGCTCCAGTCGTTCTGGTACATACTGCAGCCGGGCGGCCAGATGACTCCGGTGAGCGAATACAAGTTCAAGAAACAGGACCAGAACCTGCAGGTGCTCTCAAATTATGAAATGGTCAAGAAGAGGGCTGTGGACGAACAGCCGGCCCACGTGCGCCTGATGAAAAAACTCGCGATAGCCGACTACGAGCCGGCATCAGACGCCGGGAACATGCGTTACTACCCAAAGGGCAGGCTGATGAAGTCGCTGGTCGAGCAATATGTCACAAGAAGGGTGATGGAATACGGCGGCACCGAAGTTGAGACACCGATAATGTACGACACAAAGAACCCGTCGCTGGAAAGCTACTTCAACAGGTTCCCAGCAAGGCAGTACAACATCGTGTCGGACAACAAGCAGCTGTTCCTGCGCTTTGCGGCCTGTTTTGGCCAGTTTCTTATGGCAAAGGATTTCAACATATCGTACAAGCACCTGCCGGTGAAACTGTACGAGCTGACGCGCTATTCGTTCCGGCGCGAAAAGAGCGGCGAATTGGTGGGCCTGCGCAGGCTACGCGCGTTCACGATGCCGGACTGCCACGCGCTCTGCAGGGATCTTGATCAGGCAAAGCAGGAGTTCCGCAAGCGCTTTGAGCTCTCGATTAGCGTCCTTGAACAGCTGGGGCTGTCGATCGAAGACGTCGAAATGGCGATAAGGTTCACCGAGGACTTTTACAACGAGAACAAGGAGTTCATCGCCGAGCTTATCGACAGGCTGGGCAAGCCAGTGATGGTCGAGATGTGGAAGGAGCGCTTCTTCTACTTTACCCTGAAATGGGAGTTCAACTACGTCGACGGTCTTGGCAAGGCGTCCGCGCTTTCGACCGACCAGATAGACGTTGAAAACGGCAAGCGCTTCAATCTAGAGTTTGTCGAAGAGGACGGCAGCAAAAAGAACCCGATAATACTGCACAACTCGCCTTCCGGCGCGATCGAGCGGGTCATCTATGCGCTGCTGGAAAAGTCGGCCAAGGTGTCCAAAACAGGCGGCGTCCCCTCGTTCCCGCTCTGGCTGTCGCATACCCAGGTGCGCGTCATCCCGGTCGGCAAGGAGCACACCGAATACTGCGAAAAGATACTTGCCGAGCTTGCCGCAAGCCAGATCCGGGCCGACATTGACGACAGGGATGAAACCGTGGGCAAAAAGATACGCGAGTCTGAAACAGAGTGGATACGCTACACCGTCGTGATCGGCGACAAGGAGATCAACGCGGCAAAGCTGGTGGTGCGCGACAGGAGCGAGGGCAAGCAGCGCGAAGTCACCTTGGAAGAACTGATGGCCGAAGTGAAGGCGCAGACAAAGGACAAGCCCTACATGCCGCTGAACTTGCCGACGCACCTGTCGACAAGGCCCCAGATCATGGTCTAGCGTATTTTCGCGCCAGTACCCTGTACAGCGTCTGGGTCGCGAGCGCGCCCTCCCTGTAGTCGCCGTTTTTCAGCCCAACTTCGACCATGTCCATGCCGATGAGGCGGGCCGACGGGCTGATAGCCCTGACCAGTTTCAGCACCTGGAACGGGTCGAGGCCAAACGGCTCGGGCGTCCCGGTGCAGGGCACGTACGGCAGGTCGTAGACGTCAATGTCAAACGAAATGTAGATCTTTTTGCCGGCAGTCGCCTTCTGCAAATGGTTCGCGACAGCATCGATATTGTCATGCACCTGCCACGCGTCAAATGTGGTGACGCCGTTCTTGTCGGCAGTTTGGTTTTCTTCCCTGTCTGCCTGCCGGATGCCAATCTGGATCAGGTTTTCGCCGGGGATGTGCTGCAACAAATGGTAGAACGGCGTGGTGTGGCACATCTTTAATCCTTCATACTCTGGTTTCATGTCGCGGTGCGCGTCAAAGTGTATCACCACCGGCTCTTCTTTTGCAAGCGCCTTCAGCTGATAGTAAGAAAGCGTGTGCTCGCCGCCGAGCATCACCGGGATCTTGCTGTCATTGCGCAATGAATCAACAACTTTTGGGATCGT